>DASQNB010000195.1:0-9748 GCA_035645175.1 Geodermatophilus sp. | reverse complement strand
CGCGCTGGAGCGGGCGCTGCGGGAGGCCAGCTACGAGGTCCTGCCGCTGCGGGGCGCCGTGGAGTCGGTCGTCGAGCACGTCCCGCGGACCGTGCCGCTCACCGTGACGGTGACCGAGGCCAAGGGCCTGGCGCCCACGCTCGAGCTGGCGGAGCGGTTGGCCGGTCACGGGTTCACCGCGACGCCGCACCTGGCCGCCCGGCTGGTCCGGGACACGTCCCACCTGGCCGACGTCGTCGCCCGCCTGCGCGCCGCCGGCGTGTCCGGCGACTTCGTCGTCGGGGGCGACGCCACCGAGCCCGCGGGCGAGTTCCCCGACGCGCTGTCGCTACTCGAAGAGCTGGAGGCCGGCGGCCACCACTTCCAGCAGGTGGGGATCGGCGGCTATCCCGAGGGGCACGGGCACATCGACCCGGAGCTGATCGAACGCGCCCTCGAGCGGAAGGCCCCGCACGCGACGCACGTGATCACGCAGCTGTGCTTCTCCGCCGCGACGACGGCGGCCTGGGCACGACAGGTGCGGCTGCGGGGCGTCGACCTGCCGATCCGGGTGGGCCTCCCCGGCGCGGTCACGCGCCAGAAGCTGGTGCGGATCTCGGCCGGGCTCGGGCTCGGCCAGTCGGCCCGCTTCCTGGCGAAGCAGCAGAGCATGTTCTGGCGCTTCTTCCTGCCCCAGGGCTACCGGCCGGACCGCCTGGTGGACGGCCTCGCACCCACCCTCGGCCGGCCCGAGCACCACCTGCAGAGCTTCCACCTCTTCACGTTCAACGAGGTGGCGCGGACGGAGGCGTGGCGGCAGGAGTGGCTGACCCGGCTGTCCGACGCCGTCACGAGATAGCGACGTACGCGGACGGCGGCGGGCTGACGGAGCGACCGGGGAGGACGGCGTGCACGAGCCCGACGTGCAGTACGGAGGCGTCACGCTCCTCGCCTTGCCGGGTCCGGGAACAGGTGCAGTCCCGCCGGGGTCGAGGCTCGCTGGTACGGGACCTCCCATCACGTCGGCGTGCTCGACGACCGACGGACGTTCCTCGAGGCCCTGACCCGCTTCGCCGCGGTGCTCCCGGTCGCAGGGACGAGACGCTGCTGCAGCTGCTACAGCAGCCACGAACGCTAGCGGACGTCGTGGCACACCGACTGGTGTACCGGCCGCACGTCCGGTTGCCGTTCGTCGAGGTGGTCCAACGTCGGACCGCCCCCCTGCACCTGGAACGACTCGGGCGCCACGGCCTGGTCGTCCCCACCGACGGTGGCTACCTCGCCGTGTGACGGAGGCACCTCCGTGGCGCGCCGTACCGCTCGGCCAAGGAGACCCTGCGGGGCCGAGGACGGCGTCCTCCGCCCCGCAGGGGGTGGACGCAAGCTCAGTCCGACAGGCGCTGCGTCAGCCAGTCGTGGAACTCCCCGATGTGGTGCTCGGACGGGACCAGGACACCGCCGTTCACATAGGCCCGGGACGACATGGCCGGCTGGGTCCGCTCACAGGCCTCGAAGTCCTGCTCGTTGACCCGGTGGAACAGCTCCACCGACCGGGACACGTCCTTCCCGGACTCCACCACCTCGCGGGTGTACAGCCAGTCGCACTCCACGATCGTCCGGTCGGCCGACACCGGGAACATGCGGTGGAAGATGACGTGGTCGGGCACCAGGTTGACGAAGACCGTCGGCCGGACGGTGATGGCGTAGTAGCGGCGGTCCTGGTCCTCGGCGACACCCGGGAGCCGGTCGAAGCCCTCGCTGCCGTCGACGGTGAAGCCCTGGACCTCCTCGCCGAACTCCGCGCCGTGCCCGACGTAGAACTGCGCCGCGTAGCCGTCGGCGAACTCCGGGAGCACCTCGGTGAGCTCGGGGTGGATCGTCGCGCAGTGGTAGCACTCCATGAAGTTCTCGATGATGAGCTTCCAGTTCGCTTTCACGTCATAGGTGATGCGGCGGCCCACCGTGAGCGAGTCCAGCTCATAGCGATCGATGGAATCCAGGTCACCGAGGCGCTCGGTGATGGTGCCCATGACGTCGTGCTCGAAGGACGGGGGCTCCGTGGCCAGGGAGACCCAGGCGTACCCCAGCCACTCCCGCAGGTGCACCGGCACCAGGCCGTACTCCACGCGGTCGATGTCGGGCATCTTCGTCAGGTTCGGCGCCGCGATCAGCTTGCCCTCGAGGTCGTAGGTCCAGGCGTGGTATGGGCACTGGAAGGCCCGCTTGACCTCACCGGAGTCCTGGGTGCAGATCTGCGCGCCGCGGTGCCGGCAGATGTTGAGGAAGGCCCGCAGCTGCCCGTCCCGGCTGCGGACGACCAGCACGCTCTCCCGGCCGACCTGGACCTTCCGGAACTTCCCGGGTGTCGGCAGGTCGGCCGACCGCACCGCGCAGAACCACATGGTCTCGAAGATCCGGGTCTGCTCGAGGGAGAAGACGGCCGGGTCTGTGTAGTAGTGGCCCGGCAGTGTGGAGATGAGGCTCGCGGGCAGGTCAGTGGTGGTCATACGGCACCTCGGGGTTCCGTCGGGCGATCTGGGGACGCCGGAAGTCGGACAACGCAGGTCTGCGACAGGCCACGGTCGTCGCCCGCCAGCGAGCTCGAGACGACCGATGTGTTGCACATTAGACATTGGGTCGCGCTCTGCGCAACAGTCTTTCAAGACTGGTCGCGCATCCAGGCGGAGACAGGTGGTCCGCGGATCGGACGCAGAGCCGTCCGACCACCTTCGGTCGGCCATGGGTGGACTGCGCCGGCGCAACCAGAGCCGTCCCGCTCCAGACCGCAGCCCGCGCGCAGAGCCGCGACCGCGCTCGGCCCGTGATGTCGCGTCACGGGCCGCTGCTCAGTTCCGAGCGGCTTCGATCACGTCCACACCGCGCCCACACCGAGGGCCTGCCCGACGACGTGGCGCCACCACCGCAGGCCAGCCTGTGCACCACAGCTGACAGGCCGCGTCGCGGCGAGCATCCCCCGGTCACCACCGAGCGCAGCACGACCCACCGCCGCTCACGGGCTTCCGCAGTCTCGCCACGGCCATCGGACTGCCGAGCACCCATCCGCCGATCCGTCCGTGACGGCACGAGCGCGCGGCGCCGACCGCACCATGGCCAGCGGGACCCCGACGCCCGCCGGCGCACTGGCCACCGGGCCGGTGATGAGATCCCGCGCCCGATGCCGTGCGACGACATCGACTGGCCACACGTCGCACGTGAGCGTTGTGCGCGCCACCACCACCACCGGCGGCAACACCACGCCGGATCAGGGTGACTAGCTGTAGTAGCCCAGCCTTCTGCTCAGCTCTTCAGTGCCCGACACGACTCGCCGAGCGATCCTCGAGAAGTCCTCCGAGGCCATACGGAAGGACGGCCCGGAGACGCTGAGGGCCGCGATCACGCCTCCGTCCGCGCCCCGGACAGGCGCGGCGATGGCGCTGAGCCCGACCTCGTACTCGTCGACGGTCGAACCCCACCCTTGCTCGATGATCCGGTCGAGGTGCTGTCGCAGCACCTCGGGATCGGTGATCGTGGCGGAGGTGAAGCGCTGCAGCTCCCGGGAGAGCACGCCCTTGCGGACGGCGTCGGGAGCGTAGGCCAGGAGCACCTTGCCACTCGAGGTGGCGTGCAAGGGGGTGCCCTGCCCCACCCAGTTGTGCGTGCTGAGCGCCGCCGGGCCGCGGGCCTGACTGACGTTGACCGCACGGTCACTGTCCAGGACGGCGATGTTGACCGTCTCCTCGAGATCGGCGGCCAGCGCCTCGCAGATCCGCTGCCCCTCCCGGGCGATGTCCATCTGCACGGCGGCGGCACCGGCCAGGCGCACGACACCGAAGCCCAACCGGTACTTGCCTCGATCTACCAACTGCTCGACGAAGCCCCGGCTCTCGAGTGCCGCAACCAGCCGAAAGGCCGTGGACTTGTGCACCCCGAGCTCGACGGCGACCTCCGTGACACCGACCTCCCCGTGTGCCGCCAAGATCTCGAGGATGCTCAGAGCGCGGTCCACGGACTGGACCGCGGCGACCGAGTTCCGCTGTCCGCTCATCCCCTGGGGCGCACTCATGACCTCAGCGTAGGTCGCGGACCGTGCGGTGCGGCCGGCCCTCTTGACGTCACAGCGGTGCTCCGGCCATGCTGTTGCGTATTCGGCGAAGAGTTGCGCTATACGCAACGCTAACGAGCCTGGAGCGCCCATGATCCCGGTCTGCCCCACGACCGCGTTGCCACCCGGTGAGGCGACCCGAGTAGAGGCCGACGAGCCCATCGCGGTCTTCAACGTCGACGGCGACTTCTACGCGATCGACGACACGTGCACTCACCAGGACGCCTCCCTGGCCGACGGCTGGCTGGACGGCTGCGCCGTGGAGTGCCCCCTGCATGCCTCCTGCTTCGATCTGCGTACCGGAAAGGTCTCCGGCCCCCCGGCCAAGACACCGGTCCGCACCCACCGGGTCGTCGTGCGAGACGGCATGATCTACGTGCAGGCGGAGACCGCCGCGGACGGCGCCGCATGAGCCCCACGGTCGCCGTGGTCGGAGCCTCGCTGGCCGGCCTCTCAGCTGCACGCGCGCTTCGGGACCAGTCCTATGACGGCCACATCGTCGTCATCGGGGACGAGGTGCACGCTCCCTACGACCGCCCGCCCCTGTCCAAGGACTTCCTGGCCGGGACGGCGTCGCTGGACGACATCGCCCTGGGCGCGCCCGACGACGAGGACCTCGGTCTCGAGTGGCGGCTGCGCACCACGGCGGTGGGTCTGGACCACGTCAGCCGCTCGGTGCTGCTCGATGACGGCAGCGAGATCCGGGCCGATGGCGTCGTTCTCGCCACGGGCGCCCGTGCTCGACGGCTGCGCGGCAGCGAGGGGCTCGACGGTGTGCACGTGCTCCGCTCCCTGGACGACGCGATCTCCCTGCGAGAGGACTTGGCCGCCGCCGAGCGTCTCGTCGTCATCGGCGCCGGCTTCATCGGGGCGGAGGTCGCCTCCACGGCCCGCAAGCTCGGGCTGGAGGTCACCGTCGTCGAGACCCAGCCGATCCCGCTCGCGGGCCCGCTGGGGGCCGAGATGGGCGCGGTCTGCGCCGAGTTGCACGCCGACCACGGCACTCGCCTGCTGACCGCCACCGGGGTCGCCGGACTCGTCGGTGTCGGCAGAGTCGAGGCCGTGGAACTGACCGACGGCACCCACCTGCCCGCCGACGTGGTGGTCGTCGGAATCGGCGCCACACCGAACATCGACTGGCTTGCCCACTCCGGCGTGGCCCTCGGGAACGGCGTCCTCACCGACGCGCGCGGGGCCACCAACATCCCTGGCGTCGTCGCCGTCGGAGACTGCGCCGCGGCATGGTCGGCCTCCGCGGAGCGACACGTCCGCATCGAGCACTGGACCAATGCTCTCGAGCAGCCGGCCACCGCGGCCGCCACGCTGCTGGGCACCGGCGGACCGGCGCCGACCCCAGTCCCCTACTTCTGGTCCGACCAGTACGGCGCCCGCATCCAGTTCGCGGGGACGCGCCGCGAGGGCGACATCGCACAGGTGGTGGAGGGGAGCTGCGCCGACCGCAGCTTCCTGGTGGTCTACGAGCGCGACGGCGTACCCGCCGCGGTCCTCGGGATGAACCAGCCCCGCCTGTTCACCCGTTGGCGCCGACAGCTGCGCTCGGCCGTGCCGACGACGTCCTGACCTTCGGCCGCCTCCGCCCGTCTGCCACGGGGCAAACCAGCGCAGACCGGCATCCCACCACCACCGACCCGTACGCCGCGGCGAGCCGGCCCGCGGCCGTGGCTCCGGCTCCCTGCACCGCCGTCCACGTGACGACGGCCTGCGATGGCCGACATCGGCGTCCGCACTGTGGACGCCGCTCAGCCCTGAGTTCGCGCGGTGCGCCCCCATGGTGGCTCGGCCAAGGACACCCGCCGTCGGAAGTGCCGCGGGTCTCCTGCGTCCACAGCAGGTCACCGAGGTACGGCTGATCGCGCGAGCGGCGCGGCAACGCTGGCACGGGCGACGTCGAGCCGCGCTCGGCGGCCTGTGACCGGGTGCCCGCTGACGCAGCGCCAGGAGCCGTTCGGGCCTCCGGTGCCGGCCAGGAGACCGAGCCGGGAACTCTCGCGTCCTCAGCGGGGACGGGGGCTTGGCGTGAGCGCCACGCCCGCGCTTCGATCCCCCGCCGCGGGTGCATGACCGTTACAGCTGGAGCTGGAGGCGCCGCCTGGATGGCCAGCGCCCTACGGCGGGCGAGAGCCGCTCACCAGCGAGAACCGCCGACCGCGTGTCATCCCCTGGCTGACTCGCCACACCGTCGGAGGGCGCCTCTGTCAGCCCTGCCACGGCGCCCCCTCGGGACAGCTGGCCGCCTCGTCCAGCCTCGAGGTCGCACATCCTGCAACTCCGCCATCTGACCGGCCGGCTTCCCGCCTGTCCCGGTCACTGCACGACCTTGGGGGCGCAGAGGTCTCCCGGCGATGGAGCGGTACGCAGCAGCTCCATCGCCGGGAGGTGTTCACCCGCCGGCCGATGCCCTAGTGACGCGGATCCTGCGGACGACCGATGGTCTCCACCTTGGACGGACCCTGCGCGGGGACGGATGTGTCCCCCGCCGACGACACGAAGTTGCCGCCCGGACTGACCGACAGCTGATCCACTTCCGGGCTCGCCGAGGACGTCCGCGCCGCCACGGCCGCAGCGCCCGGTGATGGGCTCGGGGTCCTCTCCACGACGATGACGAAGTCGTCGCCGTGGCGGCTGATGCCGTCGACGACGGCTTGCTCGATCGCCACGCTGGCGTAGTTGCCCCGCAGCACGATGGGATCGCGGCGGAGGTCCTTGACCAGGCTCACGGCCATCGCCGCCATCACCAGGGCGAAGGGCAGTGCCGCGATGATCGTCAGGTTCTGCAGCCCCGTCAGGGCCGCACCCTCCTCGCCCAGGAGCAACATGATGGCCGCAACGGAGCCCATCACCACGCCCCAGAAGACGACGACCCAACGGCTGGGCTCCAGGGTGCCGCGCTGCGAGAGCGACCCCATGACGATCGAGGCCGCGTCCGCACCGGACACGAAGAAGATCGCCACGAGGACCATCACGAGCACGGTCGCGGCGGTGGCCAGGGGGTACTGCTCCAGGACGGCGAAGAGCTGCCCCTCCGTGGTGCCCTGGCCGGCGACGTCGAGGCCGTCGCGCTGCGCGGCGATCCCGGCGCCGCCGAACACGGCGAACCACAGCAGACTGACCAGGCTGGGGACGAGCAGCACGCCCGTGACGAACTGGCGGATGGTCCGGCCGCGGCTGATCCGGGCGATGAACAGGCCGACGAACGGCGTCCAGCTGATCCACCAGGCCCAGTAGAAGACCGTCCAGCCACGCAGCCAGGTGGCCATCGGGTCGCCTCCGGTCGCCTCCGTGCGCGCGGCCATCTCACCGAGGTCGGAGAAGTAGCTGCCCAACGCGTCGGGCAGCAGGTTGAGGATGAAGATCGTCGGGCCGACGAGGAAGACGAACACCGCGAGCAACAGAGCCAGGACCATGTTGGTGTTGGACAGCCACTGGATCCCACGCTCGATGCCGGAGACGGCCGAGGCGACGAACGCGGCGGTCAGGATCGCGATGATCGCGACCAGGACGCCGTTGCCGACGTTCCCCGCCCAGCCGAGGATCTCGACCCCGCTGCCGATCTGCAGGGCACCCAGGCCGAGGGAGGCCGCCGATCCGAACAGCGTCGCGAAGATGGCCAGGACGTCGATGACCCGGCCGGCCGGGCCGGCGGCCCGCCGCTCGCCGAGCAGGGGGACGAAGACGGAGCTGATCAGCTGACGGCGGCCCCGCCGGAAGGTGCCGTAGGCGATCGCCAGCCCGACGACGGCGTACATCGCCCACGGGTGCAGCGTCCAGTGGAACAGCGTGGTCGCCATCGCCGTCTCGATGGCCTGGGACGACTCGGCCTCGACCGTCAGCGGCGGTGGGGAGGCGTAGTGCGACAGCGGCTCGGCGACCCCGTAGAACATCAGCCCGATGCCCATACCGGCGCTGAACATCATCGCGATCCACGAGATGGTGCGGAACTCCGGCCGCTCGTCGTCCCGACCCAGCGGAATGCGCCCGTACTTGCCGGCCGCCAGCCAGATGACGAAGATCACCAACGTCGACGCCAGCAGCACGAACAGCCAGCCGAGATTGCCGGTGACCCAGCCGAGAACCGAACCACTCACGGTGCCCAGGCCCGTGGGAGTGACGAAGCCCCAGGCGACGAAAGCCAGCGCCATGACCGCGGCGACGGCGAACAGGACCTTGTCCACGGCCCAGTGCCGATCGGCGACGCAGGGTGGCGGCTCGGCGAGAGCCGGGTGAGTCCCCGTCACTGACACATCCGTGACCCTGACCGCTGAGGGCCCCTCCCCCGACCCACCGGCTCCACTGCCAGCCGTCGGACCAGCCCCAACGGCCTCCGACTCGCTCAGCTGGCGGGAGGGCGAGGGTTGCTTGCTGCGCGGTTGCTCCATGACACTCCCCAATCCTGTTGCGTCATTCGAGACCGACTTCGCATGAGGGAACCAGAGGGCCTGTCACAGAACAAGAGTCCGGTGTGATTCTTTGCACAGTCTCGCCGCGACAAGACCCTGCGTCACGGGTGCGTGACGAGGCGGACAGTCGGTCACGGCCAGCCGGCCGACTCATCATTCCCCGCGACGCCATCCCGGTCCACGCCGCGGGCGCCGGGCCACAGGCAGGAGCCCACCCGCGGATGGACCACCCACCCCCGGGGGCCACTCGTCCTACGCCATCACCGCGGACATCTACAGCCACGTCGGTCCCGCCCAGCAGCGTGAGGCGGCAGACCAGCTCGACGAGGCGCTCCGGTGGTGATCGTTGCTGTACTCCAGCCGCGTTGCTGCACCCGTTGCTGTACTCACGCGAGAGGCGGGACCGCCTTCTGGGCCGACCCGCCTCTGAGCTGCGGTCTCACTGTCGGGCTGACCAGCCTGACCAGCCGGGAGTGCTCCGGTCGGCCGGGTGCGGGCAGACCGATCCGGTTGATGCGGTCGCGATCGCCCGGATCACCGCCCGCGAGCCGAACCTGCCTGCGGTGCGGCTGGCGGTCGGTCAAGCCGCTGACCTGCGGGCGCTGGCCGACTACCGCGCTCAGCTGGTCGCTGAGCGGACCGCGCTGGCCAACCGCACCCACACCGAGCTGCACGGCCTGCTGCCCGGCTACCAGGCCGAGATCCCGCGGCTGACCGCACCTACGTTCATCGCTGCCGCCAAGGCCGGCTCGCCGTTGAGAGCAGCGTGCCGGCGCAGCTGATCCGCCGCCGGCTGATTCGGCTGGCCGAGCCGACTGCAAAGATCCGGGAGGTTGCCGCGATCATTAACGCCGCCGTGGCCGAGGTGACGACAGGGCTGACCGGCCTCTACGGCCTCGGTCCAGTTGGCGCCGCGACCATCCTCGGCGAGGTCGCCGACGTTCGCCGCTACCGCTCCCGGCACGCCTTCGCCGCGGCCAACGGCACCGCCCCGCTCCCGGCCTCCTCTGGGCGCACCACGAGGCATCGGCTCAACCGCTCGGGCACCGCACCTGAATCGGGTGCTCGACGCGATGGCGATCACCCAGATCCGCGCCGACACCGAAGGCCGCGCCTACTACCTGCGCAAACGCGCCGAAGGCAAGACCGGCCGCGAAGCGCTGCGCTGCCTGGAACGACGACTCTCCGACGTGGTCTGCAGGACGCTGCAGGAAGACCTCGCCGCCGGCCGAGCACCCACCGCAGCATG
>DASQNB010000194.1:0-2713 GCA_035645175.1 Geodermatophilus sp. | reverse complement strand
CAACGGTTACGGTCGGGTTGACGTAGTTGACGCCGCAGGAGGATGTCTGCAGTGAGCGCGACCGAGGTCGGAGCCGTCGACGTGTCCGGCGCCGTCCCGGCCAGCCATGCCCGCCTCGTCAGGACGTTGCTCCGAGAGCTGCAGCTGCGGGATCCGGACGGCTCCCGGTTGGACAAGGTCACCGACGTGGCCGTTCTCGCGACCAAGGCCGCGGAGAGCGCCCTGGACACCGCTGACGTCTGGGCAGAGCACCTGGGTGGGTTCTACGACGCCGCCACAGTGGGCAAGGTGCTGTCCCGCGGCGGCCGGCCGGTGAGCCGGCAGGCGGTACACAAGCGCAGAGGGCTGTTGGCCCTGACCACCGGCTCGGGTCGGGTGGTGTACCCCGCCTTCCAGTTCGTCGCCGGCGGGGTGCTGCCCGGCTTGGAGGCCATCCAGCGAGCGGTTCCCGAGGAGCTGGCCAGTCGCTGGACGTTGGCGTCGTGGCTGGTGAGCCCCCAGCCTGAACTGGGCGGGCAGAGTCCGGTGCAACTGCTCCGCGAGGGCGGCGTGGCGCCGGTCCTGACCGCCGCCCGGGACTGGGCCTCGTCGCTCGCCGTCTGATGCCGGCTACCGACCCACCGGGTGATCTGACCGGCTTTCCGCGGACGGCGCTCGACGCCCAGGCCACCCTGTTCCGCATCGTGCTGGCCCGAGATCCGGTCACCGGGACGCCGCGAACCCCGTGGTTCTTCTCCAGCGTGCCCAGTGACCACCCGGGGCGGTTCGACCTGCCGGCGCCGAACGGCTCCTGCTACTTCTCCGACCGGAGGTACGGCGCCTGGCTGGAGGTCTTCCGCGCCACCGGGCTCGTCGACCGCGAGGACGTGGAGAGGCGCCGGCTGGTGACCGCCACCCGGACGGCCCAGCCGCTGCCCGTGGCCGACCTGCGCGCGCCGGAGGCCCGCAGCTTCGGGGTGACCAACGACCTGATCGCCGGGGACGACTACACCCGGCCACAGGCGTGGGCGTCCGGTCTCCACCGTGCGCGGTTCGCCGGTCTGCTCTCCACGGCTCGGCACGACCCGACCGCTGCGGCGCGCACCGCGACCCTCTTCGGACGCACCGGTCCGCGGAGCCGGGTACGCGGCTGGCACACGGTGACCTCCCGGCCGGTCGACGACACAGCGTTGATACAGGAGCTCACTCCCTTCGGCACCGGCGTGCTCTCCCGGCCCTACGACGTGCCGTTGACCCAGCCGTCCGAGTGACTGCTCCGCCACCTCGGCCGCGGCGCCGCGTGCCCTGCGTTCCTCGGCTGTCACCGATGACCCACGCCGCACTCGGACGTCTCATGCAGCAGGCGACACGGTCCACGGGCGGTGTCGTGTCCCGTGCAGGACCAAGCGGGCGGCGCCGGCCGCCAACCCGAGGGGAGAGTTCGGTGGAGATGAAGCTGGAACTGGTGCCGATCCCGGTCGCCGACGTCGACCGCGCGAAGGCCTTCTACGTCGAGAAGCTCGGTTTCGTCGAGGACGTCGACGTGCGCCCCGCGGACGGTGTCCGGGTGGTGCAGGTGACGCCGCCGGGCTCGGCGTGCTCGATCGGCATGGGCACCGGTCTGCCGGCCTACGACGACATGACGCCCGGCGCGATCAGGGGTCTGCACCTGGTGGTCGCCGACATCGAGCAGGCCCGCGCCGACCTCCGGGGACGCGGCGTCGACGTCGGGGAGGTGGTGGACGTCGGCGGCGGGGTCAAGTACGCCTGGCTCACCGACCCCGACGGCAACACCCTGACCCTGCAGGAGATGGCCTGGCGGACCGGAGACGCGTTCTGATCCCCGCGGGCCACCGCATGTGGCTGCAGGTCTCCGGCGGTGCTCGGCGGCGCCACGCCCGCACCCTCGGCACCCACCGCCCTCGGTGAGGCCACCATCACCGTGCCGCTGACCCCCGTGTGTCACCTGAACGTCAAACACCACAGGGGAGCCACCGACTGCCCCCGTGACGACTCACAGCGGTTTTCATGCGGCTTGTCGGGTGGGGTAGCCGGCGTGGGAGAACCACCCGGCGGCGTCAGCGGCGGTGACGGCGTGGAGTGCCGCGGCGATCGCGGCGTCCAGGGCCGCCCGGGTGCGCGCAGCGGCCGCCTTGACCACCGCCTTGATCTTGCTGAAGGCCTCCTCGATCGGGGAGAGGTCCGGCGAGTAGGCGGGCAGGAACACCAGCTCACAACCGGCGGCGGCGACCAGCCGGCGGATTCGCTCGGGCTGGTGGGCGCCGACGTTGTCGACCACGACCACCATCCCCGCCGACAGCGCCGGCAGCAGAAAACGCTCCAGATAGGTGGCGAACACCGCGGTGTCGGTGCCGCCCTGCACCGTCATCGCCGGGCTCATCCCGGCCAGGCTCACCCCGGCCAGCAGGGTGGTCACCGGCCCGCGGTTGCGCGGCACCGCCCCGCGCGCCCGCAGCCCGCGGGCGGCACGGGCTCGGCGGCGGGTCATCGAGGTGTGCGTGCCGCACTCGTCGACGAACACCAGCCGCCCCGGATCGATCATGTCCATCTGCGCCCGCCACCGGGCGCGCGCGGTCTCGTCGCGCTCGGTGGCGGTCAGGCTTTTTGCTTCAGCGGCCGCCCCGCCCGCCGCCGGCGCCCGCCCGGGGTCAGCTCCGCCCCCGGCCCGGGCGGCAGGCCGGCGATCGCCCGCGACATCGCCGATAGCGACACC
>DASQNB010000193.1:0-15113 GCA_035645175.1 Geodermatophilus sp. | reverse complement strand
GCTGCGCCGGCGGTTCCTGCTCTCGGGGCTGGGCGCGGTCACCATGTGGCTGCGCCCGGACGGTTCGCCGCGGTGGTCGGTGGGCGTGGCCTGGTACGGCGGCGACTCGCTGCTCTGGTACCGGGCGCTGTCGCTGTCGGTGCGCCCGCAGCAGCGGCTGTGCCGGTCGGAGTTCCGGGTGGAGCGTCGTCGCCGGGCCGGCTCGGCGGACGTGTCGCTCCCGGCGGACGTCGTCGTCCTCTGCTGCTCCACCGCGGCCGGTCGTCAGGAGCTCGCCATGGAGCCCGCGACGGTGACCGGCTTCCTGTCCTGGGTGGAGTCCGCGCCGCCGGTGCGCTGAAAGAGGACCCCGTCCTCCCCACCCCTCGCAGGCTCGGGGCGGTGCCCTGGACGGGGCCGTCCTCAGTCGCCGGCCGGGCCCTCCGCCGACCTCGCCGCCCGCTGGGCGTGCGCCCCGCTGTGCGCACCCGGCTCCCACAGCACGTCACCGCCGGGGTTGGCCACGCGGGCGAGGATGAACAGCAGGTCCGAGAGCCGGTTGAGGTAGCGCGCGGTCTCGGGGTTGGTGCGCTCGCCGTCGGCCTCCAGCAGCGCCCACACGCTGCGCTCGGCCCGCCGGGCGACGACGCGCGCCTGGTGCAGCAGCGCGGCCAGTGGCGTCCCCCCGGGCAGGATGAAGCTGGTCAGCGTCGGCAGCTCCGCGTTGTGGGCGTCGCAGGCCGCCTCGAGCCGCTCCGTGTAGGCGGGGGTCACCCGCAGCGGCGGGTACTGCGGGTCCGGCGTGACCGGCGTGGACAGGTCGGCGCCGACGTCGAACAGGTCGTTCTGCACGCTGCGCAGCAGCTCGGTGAGCTCCGGGGTGGGCGACCCGAGGGCGAGGGCGACGCCGAGCACGCTGTTGGCCTCGTCGACGTCGGCGTAGGCCACCAGGCGCGGGTCGGTCTTGGCCACCCGGCTCATGTCCCCGAGGTGGGTCTGCCCGGCGTCACCGGTCTTCGTGTAGATGCGGGTCAGCCGGACGGTCATGCCCGCGAGCCTAGGTGGTCGACCCGGGCGCAGCCGGTGGGCGGGACATGCCGCACCCTTAGGGTGTGCCGGTGGAGTGCTTCGAGGTCACCGGCGGCACGTCCCTGACCGGCAGGGTGCGGGTCACCGGCGCCAAGAACAGTGCCCTCAAGCTCATGGCGGCCGCGCTGCTCGCCGCCGGGCGGACCACCATCGACGAGGTCCCCGACATCCTCGACGTGGCGATCATGAGCGAGGTGCTGCGACGGCTGGGCTGCGAGGTCACCTACGAGCGGCACCCACAGGGCGGCGGTGGCCGGCTGGTCGTCGACGTCCCCGACCAGCCCTCCACGGAGACCGACTACGACCTCGTCCGCCGGATGCGGGCCTCGATCAGCGTGCTCGGCCCGCTGGTCGCCCGGTGCGGCTCGGCCCGGGTCGCGCTGCCCGGCGGCGACGCGATCGGCTCCCGCGGGCTGGACATGCACATCTCCGGCCTGGAGCGGCTGGGCGCCACCATCGAGAGCGAGCACGGCTTCCTGGTGGCCACCGCCCCACGGCTGACCGGCACGAGCATCTGGCTGGACTTCCCCTCGGTGGGGGCCACGGAGAACCTGGTCATGGCCGCGGTGCTGGCCGAGGGCGCCACGGTCATCGACAACGCCGCCCGCGAGCCGGAGATCGTCGACCTCTGCTCGATGCTCGCCGCGATGGGGGCGCAGATCGAGGGCGCCGGGACCTCGACGATCACCGTCGATGGCGTCCCGGCCCTCAAGCCGGTCTCGTACACGACCGTGCCCGACCGGATCGTGGCCGGCACCTGGGCGATCGGGGCGGTGATGACCCGTGGGGACGTCGTCATCGAGCGGGCCGTCGCCGACCACCTCACCGTCGCGCTGGCCAAGCTCAGCGACGCCGGCGCGCACGTCGAGCCGCTGCCCGACGGGCTGCGGGTGGCGATGGAGGGCCGCCCGCGCTGCGTGGACGTCGTCACGCTGCCCTACCCGGGGTTCCCGACCGACCTGCAGCCGATGGCGGTCGCGCTGGCCGCGGTCTCCACGGGGACGGCGCTGATCACCGAGAACGTGTTCGAGGGACGGTTCATGTTCGTCAACGAGCTCGTCCGGCTCGGCGCCTCGGTGCGCACCGACGGGCACCACGCCGTCGTCCGGGGCCGGGAACGGCTCTCCAGCGCGCCGGTGCTGGCCACCGACATCCGCGCCGGCGCCGGCCTCGTGCTGGCCGGGCTGCTCTCCGACGGCGTCACCGAGGTGCAGGACGTGCACCACGTCGACCGCGGCTACCCCGACTTCGTGGAGCAGTTGCGCGGTCTGGGCGCGCAGATCGAGCGGATCGAGCGGCCCAGCTGAGGCTCAGCCGGCCATGACACCGGCCGGCCTCCGCGCTCGCTGCGATGCCCACTCGCTGTCGGCTCGGACCGCCCCTGCGGTGCTCCCGGCGGCGTCAACCGGCAGGGAAGGCAGCGGCCAGCGCGCGCGCCCGGTCGGCGTCCTCGGGGAAGACCAGCACCTCCGCCCGGTGCGGTCCGGGGAAGCGCACCGTGGAGCGGATCCCGGCGTCGGAGAGCACCGCGCGCAGCGCCAGCGCCGAGTCCCGCCGGGAGAGCGTGGCGACGCGGGTCAGCAGGCCGTCGTCCGCCGGAGGGCGACGACGCGGCTCGCCGCGGAAGGCCCACCGCAGGAACAGCGCGAGCCCGGCGATCACGGCGAACGCGATCACCGGACCTGCCAGGTAGTGCGTGCCGGCCACCGGTGACATCGCAGGCCTCCTCTCCGCGCCTGCGAGTGTGCCACCGGGTGACACCCGGAGGCGGTCTCGCTACTGGCCAGTAACGGCCCCTACACTCCGCGGGCATGGCGTTCCCGCACGAGCCGAAGGAGCGCGACCGCCCCTGGGTCATGCGCACCTACGCCGGCCACTCCTCGCCGGCCGAGTCGAACGCGCTGTACCGGCGCAACCTCGCCAAGGGGCAGACCGGCCTGTCGGTCGCATTCGACCTGCCGACGCAGACCGGCTACGACCCCGACGACGAGCTGTCGGTCGGTGAGGTCGGCAAGGTGGGCGTGCCGGTCACCCACATCGGCGACATGCGCGCGCTGTTCGACGGCATCCCGCTCGACGAGATGAACACGTCGATGACGATCAACGCCACGGCGATGTGGCTGCTCGCGCTCTACCAGGCGGTGGCCATCGAACAGGCAGCGTGCACGGGCTCCGATCCGGACGAAGTCCTGCGTCAGCTCGCCGGGACGACGCAGAACGACATCATCAAGGAGTACCTGTCGCGGGGGACCCACGTCTTCCCGCCCGGGCCCTCCATGCGGCTGATCACCGACATGGTCGCCTACACCGTGTCGGCGATGCCGAAGTGGAACCCGATCAACATCTGCAGCTACCACCTGCAGGAGGCCGGGGCGACGCCGGTGCAGGAGATCGCCTACGCGATGAGCACCGCCATCGCCGTCCTGGACTCGGTGCGCGACTCCGGCCAGGTGCCGCCGGAGCGCTTCGGCGAGGTGGTCGCGCGCATCTCCTTCTTCGTCAACGCGGGGGTCCGCTTCGTCGAGGAGATGTGCAAGATGCGGGCCTTCACCCAGCTCTGGGACGAGCTGACCGAGGAGCGCTACGGCGTCCGGGACCCGAGGCACCGGCGGTTCCGCTACGGCGTGCAGGTCAACTCCCTGGGCCTGACCGAGGCGCAGCCGGAGAACAACGTCCAGCGCATCGTGCTGGAGATGCTCGGGGTCACCCTGTCCAAGGACGCCCGCGCCCGCGCCGTGCAGCTGCCGGCGTGGAACGAGGCGCTCGGCCTGCCCCGGCCGTGGGACCAGCAGTGGTCGCTGCGGCTGCAGCAGGTGCTCGCGTACGAGACCGACCTGCTCGAGTACGACGACCTGTTCACCGGGTCGGTCGTCGTCGAGCGGAAGGTCGCCGAGCTCATCGAGGGCGCGAGGGCCGAGATGGCCCGCGTCGAGGAGATGGGCGGCGCCGTCGCGGCCGTGGAGTCCGGCTACATGAAGAGCGCGATGGTCGGTTCCCTGGCCGAGCGGCGGCGGCGGATCGAGAGCGGGGAGGACGTCGTCGTCGGCGTGAACCGGTTCCAGGCCACCGAGCCCAACCCGCTGCTGGCCGACCTCGACGCGGCCATCCAGGTGGTGGACCCGGCGGTGGAGGCCGCCGCCCAGCGGGCGCTGCAGGAGTGGCGCGCCCAGCGCGACCCCGAGCCGGCGCAGCGGGCCCTCGACCGGCTGCGGGCCGCCGCCGGCACCGACGAGAACCTCATGGCCGCCACCCTCGAGTGCGCCCGCGCCGGCGTCACGACGGGGGAGTGGGCCGGCGTGCTGCGCGAGGTGTTCGGCGAGTACCGGGCGCCCACCGGCGTCGCCGCGGCCGCCGGAGGTGGCGAGGCCGACAGCACGCTGGTCGAGGTCCGGGAGCGGGTCCGCACGACCGGTGAGGAGCTGGGCGGGCGGCTGCGCCTGCTGGTCGGCAAGCCCGGCCTCGACGGGCACTCCAACGGCGCGGAGCAGATCGCCGTCCGCGCGCGGGACGCCGGCTTCGAGGTCGTCTACCAGGGCATCCGGCTGACCCCGGCGCAGATCGTGAGCGCCGCCGTCGAGGAGGACGTGCACGTCGTCGGCCTGTCGGTGCTGTCGGGCTCGCACCTGCAGGTGGTGCCGGCGGTGCTGCGCGGGCTGCGCGAGGCCGGGCTGGACGACGTCCCGGTGGTCGTCGGGGGGATCGTGCCCGACAGCGACGCCCGCCGGCTGCGGGAGCAGGGCGTGGCCCGGGTCTTCACGCCCAAGGACTTCGGCCTGACCGACATCATGGGCCAGATCGTCGACGTCGTCCGCGAGGCCAATGCGCTGTAACGGCCCCCTCCAGGGCCCCGCCCCGAGCGTGCGAGGGGTGGGCAGGAGGGAGTCCTTCTAGAGTCGGATGACGACACCCTCGGTGGCGCTTCGGCGGGCGGCGTCGAGCACCCGGGCGGTGGCGACGGCGTCGCGCGGGTCGACCGGCACCGGTCCCTCCCCGCGGACGGCGGCGGCGAACGCCGGGTAGAAGAGGTCCCAGCGGCCGCGCTCGGTGGGCACCACGACGCCCTCGTCGCCGCGGCGCAGCCGGCCCCAGCGCTCCTCCGGCTCGGCACCCCAGCGCTCGCCCAGCGTGGCCGGCGTCTGCCCGGCCAGCAGCGCGGCCTCCTGGCCGTCCATCGGCCCGCCGACCACGTAGGCGCCCTCGGTGCCGACGACCCGGAACCGGTCGCCGGGCGCGCCCTGGCTCCAGCTGCCCCACAGGTGGGAGTGCCCACCGTCGGCGTGGGTGAGCGCCACGAACACGTCGTCGTCGCGGCCGTTGGCGTGCCGCCGCCACTCGGCGTAGACGCCGGTCACCGGGCCGAGCAGCACCAGCGCCTGGTCGACCAGGTGGCTGCCGAAGTCCAGCAGCGTGCCGCCGCCCGCGGCCGGCGGGCCGGGCTCGGGCTCGAAGCGCTCGAACCGCGACTCGAAGCGGGTCACCGTGCCCAGCCGGCCGTCGTCGGCCAGGGCCCGCACGGTGCGGAAGTCCGAGTCCCACCGGCGGTTCTGGTACGGCGCCAGCGGCAGCCGCCGGGCCGCGGCCAGCTGCACCGTCCCGTTCGCGGCCGGCGCGTCCAGCGCGAAGGGCTTGTCGCAGACGACGGCGAGGTCGAGGGACAGCGCCTGCTCGCTCAGCGGGGTGTGCGTGTCCGCCGGCGTGGAGATCGACACCGCCTCGGCGCCGGCGTCGGCCAGCTCCTCCAGCGAGCCGAACGTGCGCAGGCCGGGGTGCTCGGCGGCGACCTGCGCGCGCCGCTCGGCCGACGTCGTCACCACGCCGAGCAGGTCGACCTCCGAGGCGGCGGCCAGCAGGGGGGCGTGGAAGTACCGGCCGCCGAAGCCGTAGCCGACCAGCCCGAAGCGCACGGGGTCCATGCCGCGATCATGCCCTGCCAGGTCAGCGCAGGCGGGGCCCGAAGCGGACGTCGACGCCGGGGGAGAACAGCACGCTGTCCGGCGCGCCGCCCACCGTGGGCAGCCCGGCCGCGGCCAGCAGGTCCTGCGAGCACTCGACCAGCTCGGCGGTGTGCAGCGGCCAGGCCGGGTGCTCGTTGGGCCAGTAGGCCAGGCGCCCGGACGCCGTCTGGTGCAGCCCCCACCGGCCGGTGAGGAACCCGGCCAAGGGACCGGGGTCGGCCGGCCGGACACCCACCCGGACGGCGACCCGCCCGCCGGCGCCACGCGGGCCGGGCCAGCGCCGCTGCGAGGTGTAGGTGAGCAGGTCGCCGTCGCGGTGGACCCGCATCCGCGCCCAGCAGTAGGGCAGCCCGGCGACCCACCGGGCGGCGAGCACGGGCAGCAGCCGGTCGGCGTCCAACGACCGGAACACCACGCCGCGCCGTCCCCGGTCGTCGACCGAGTACAGCCGCACGTTGGTCTCGGCGAAGGACCCGGCCCACGGCAGGCCCGGCGCGCCGAGCAGACCGATCCGGCGCATCCGGAAGGGGATCAGCCCGACGTACGTGGCGCCGTCGAACACGTCGGGCCGGGTACCCGGTGGGAGGAGCGGCGCGACCAGCTCCGGCTCCACCGCCCAGTGCAGGAAGGTGACATCGCGCCAGCCCTGGGTGAACACGGTGCGCCCGGCCGGCCGGGGCGCGGTGTCGGTGACGAGTTCGGGCTCCACCCCCACGAGCCTCCCAGCCCAGCGCCACCCGCCGCCGCTCCGTTGCCTCCACCCGCCCTGCCGTGGTGTGGTCGCCGCATGACTGCACAGGGCGCACCCCGGGTCGAGCGGGACGGCGACGTCGTCACCCTCACGATGTGCCGACCGGCGAAGCGCAACGCCCTCTCCCGCGACCACCTGGAGCAGCTGCTGGCCGCGGTGACGGCGGTGGGCGACAGCGACGCGGCGGGACTGGTCATCGCCGCCGAGGGGCCGGTGTTCAGCGCCGGCCACGACTTCGCCGACGTCGCCGGCCGGCCGGTCACCGAGGTGCGCAGCCTGCTGCAGCTGTGCACCGAGCTGATGCAGGCGCTGCACGACGTCCCGCAGGTGGTGCTGGCCCGGGTGCACGCCCTGGCCACCGCCGCCGGCTGCCAGCTGGTGGCCTCCTGCGACCTGGCGGTGGCCGCCGAGTCGGCCGGCTTCGCCGCGCCGGGGGGCAAGGGCGGCTGGTTCTGCCACACGCCGATGGTGGCGATCGCCCGCGACGTCGGCCGCAAGCGGGCCATGGAGCTGGCGCTGACCGGCGACGTCATCGACGCCGCGACCGCACTGGACTGGGGCCTGGTCAACCGGGTGGTGCCCGACGCCGACCTCGACGACGCCGTCGCCGACCTCATGGCCCGGGCCACCCGGGGCTCCCGGGCGAGCAAGGCCTGGGGCAAGCAGACGATGCACGCCCAGCTCGGCCGGCCCGAGCGGGACGCCTACACGACCGCGGTCGAGGTGATGGCCGCGGCCAGCCAGCTGCCCGGCGCCGTCGAGGGCATGTCGGCGTTCCTGGGGAAGCGGCGCCCGGTCTGGCCCGATTGAAAGAGGACGACCATCGTCGCCAAGCGTGAGGGCATCCTCGACGAGGAGCGGTTCAACGCCACCTCGGCGGCCCGCCCGCTGGCGACGGTCGACGAGCGCGGGGGAGTCGACGCCGACCTGCGTCCCGTGTCCGTCTGAGAGAGCGACCCCCTCCAGGGCGCCCGACAGCCCGACCCCCTGTGCGGGGCGGGCCGTCGGCGTCTCAGGACCCGCCGAGGTCCGCGCAGCCGGTCTCGTGCGGCAGCAGCGGGCGCAGCCGCAGCGACCACCGGGTGCCGTCGCCGGCGACCCACGGCGTCAGGGTGGTGGCGCCGGCCGCGGCGGCCAGGACGGCGCCGGCCTCGGCACCGCGGGCGGTCGCGCAGGACAGACCCACCCCACCCGGCAGCGGCTCCCCGGGCAGCGCCGGCCCGGGCCAGGGGACCTCCGGCTGCCGCAGGGCCTCGTCGGCGGGCGGGGTCCACGGCGCGACGACGGCGGCGACCGCCTCGGCCGCGTACGGCTCGGGGCCGGTGGCGCCCACCGCCTCCGGCGAGGTCAGCACGTCCAGCAGACCGATCAGCTCCCCGCGCGTCGCCTGCTGCTCCGGGGTGAGCCCGACGTCCCCGGGCAGCTCGAACAGCGCCTCGACCTCGCGCACCGCCGTCCCCTCGCCGGTGACGAGGGTGAACCGCGTCGCCGGGGCGTCGGCCACCGGCGGGGTGCCCAGGTCTCCGCTGCCGGTCACCCCGGCCGCCACGGAGCGGTCGACCACCGTCTGCACCCCGTCGGCGTCCAGCCGCCACACCTGCAGCGGCGGCAGCGCCGGCGGCGGGTAGACCTCGATCTGCGCGCCGGGGGCCACGACCCGGCCGTCGCCGTACACGGCGACCAGCGGCACCCGGGCGGCCAGCTCCTCCGGGGTCGTGAAGCCGCCGACGTGCTCGACCGACAGCACCAGCCGGCCCGGCCCCTCCGAGGCCGGCGTCGGGCGGGTGGCCACGTCGCCGCCGTCCCCGGCGCAGCCGCCCAGCAGCAGGAGCGAGGCCAGGACGGCGGTCAGCGGGGCGCGTCTCACCTGGTCAGGATGCCCTGCAGTGCGTCCTGCCCCGCCGCACCCGCCGCGTCGTTGCCGGTTCGGTACCGTCGGACCCCGTGCGCCTGGTCATCGCCCGCTGCTCGGTCGACTACGTCGGGCGGCTGACCGCCCACCTGCCGATGGCGCCGCGGCTCCTGCTGGTCAAGGCCGACGGGTCGGTGTCGGTGCACGCCGACGACCGCGCCTACAAGCCGCTGAACTGGATGACCCCACCGTGCTCGCTCCGCGAGGAGCTGACCGACGGCGCGGGCACCTGGACGGTCACCAACAAGGTCGGCGAGCAGCTGATCATCACCATCGAGTCGGTCGAGCACGACAGCTCCCACGAGCTGGGTGTCGACCCGGGCCTGCAGAAGGACGGCGTCGAGGCCGACCTGCAGCGGCTGCTCGCACTGCACGTGGAGACCTTCGGGACCGGCTGGTCCCTGGTGCGCCGCGAGTACCCGACCGCGATCGGCCCGGTGGACCTGCTCTGCCGGGACGCCGACGGCGGCACCGTCGCCGTGGAGATCAAGCGCCGCGGGGAGATCGACGGCGTGGAGCAGCTGACCCGCTACCTCGAGCTGCTCAACCGCGACCCGCTGCTGGCCCCGGTCCGCGGGGTGTTCGCCGCCCAGGAGATCAAGCCGCAGGCCCGGGTGCTGGCCGGCGACCGCGGCATCGAGTGCCTCACCGTCGACTACGCCGTCCTCAAGGGCACCGACGACCCCTCCCAGCGCCTGTTCTGAGGGAGGCCCTCCCTCCAAGGGGCCGGCGGGGCCTGGACGGGGCCAGGACGACCGGCAGGTAGCCCGGGTGGGAGACTGCGCCGGATCATCCGCGGCGGGAGGAGACGGCAGCGTGGCCAGAGAACTGACCCAGGTCGGCGTGGTGGGGCTGGGCACGATGGGCGCCGGCATCGCCGAGGTGCTCGCGCGCGCCGGCCTGTCGGTGACCGCCGTGGACGTCGACGAGGCGGCCGTGGCCCGCGGCCGGGGGCACGTCGAGCAGTCCACCGACCGGGCGGTCAGCCGCGGCAAGCTCGACGCCGCCGACCGCGACACCATCCTCGGCCGGATCCGCTTCGCCACCTCGCTGGAGGAGCTCGCCCAGGCCGAGCTGGTCGTCGAGGCCGTGCCCGAGCGGATGGAGCTCAAGCGCGAGATCTTCGCCGCGCTGGACAAGATCTGCCCGCCGGACACCATCCTGGCCACGAACACCTCGAGCCTGTCGGTCACCGAGATCTCGGTGGCGACCGGGCGGCCGAGCAAGGTCATCGGGATGCACTTCTTCAACCCGGCACCGGTGATGAAGCTGGTCGAGGTCGTGCGCACCGTCGTCACCGAGTCCTCGGTCATCGAGGACGTCGAGGCCCTGGCCGCACGGCTGGGCAAGGTCGACGTCACCATCGGCGACAAGGCCGGCTTCATCGCCAACGCGCTGCTGTTCGGCTACCTCAACCACGCGGTGTCGATGTACGAGAACCGCTACGCCAGCCGTGAGGACATCGACGCCGCGATGCGGCTGGGCTGCGGCCTGCCGATGGGCCCGCTCGCACTGATGGACCTCATCGGCATCGACACCGCCTACGAGATCCTCGACACGATGTACAAGCAGTCGCGCAACCGGCTGCACGCGCCCACCCCGGTCATCAAGCAGATGATGACCGCGGGGCTGCTGGGCCGGAAGACCGGCCGCGGCTTCTACACCTACGCCGGGCGCGACTCCGCCGAGGTGGTGGCCGACGCGCAGACCCCCACCCCGGGCAGTGCGGCCGAGGGTGCCCGCGAGGTGCGCACGGTCGGCGTCGTCGGCTCCGGGACGATGGCCACCGGGATCATCGAGGTCGTCGCCAAGGGCGGGTACGGCGTCCGCTTCGTCGCCCGGTCGCCGGAGAAGGTCGAGGCGGTCCACAAGGAGCTCGCCCGGTCGCTGGAGAAGCAGGTGCAGCGCGGCCGGCTCGACGAGGCCACGCGCGACGAGGTCCTCGCCCGGGTCGCCGGGACGACGTCGCTGGACGACCTCGCCGACCGTGATCTGGTGATCGAGGCCGTCGTCGAGTCGCTGGCGGTCAAGGAGGCGCTGTTCGCCAACCTCGGCGAGATCGCCGGGCCCGGCGCGGTACTGGCCACCACGACCTCCAGCCTGCCGGTCATCGAGTGCGCCCGGGCCAGCGGCCGGCCCGAGGACGTCGTCGGCATGCACTTCTTCAACCCCGCCCAGGTGATGAAGCTGGTCGAGGTCGTCTCCACGATCTCCACCGCCCCGGACGTGGCGGCCACCGCGCACGCGGTGTCCGAGCGCCTGGGCAAGCACGCGGTCTCCTGCACCGACCGCGCCGGGTTCATCGTCAACGCGCTGCTGTTCCCGTACCTCAACGACGCGGTGAAGATGCTCGAGGCGCACTACGCGACCGCCGACGACATCGACGCCGCCATGAAGGTCGGCTGCGGCTACCCCATGGGCCCGTTCGAACTGCTGGACGTCGTCGGCCTCGACGTGTCGCTGGCCATCGAGCGGGAGCTCTACACCGAGTTCCGTGAGCCCGGCTTCGCGCCCGCACCGCTGCTCGAGCACCTGGTCACCGCCGGGTACCTCGGCCGCAAGGCCGGCCGTGGTTTCCGGGACCATGCCACCCGTGACGTGGCGCACCGCTGAGCCGGTGGCACGCCGGAGCGGGCGGAACGGGTCGCGGCCACCGGGGCGCGACCCGCTCCGCCGCCCCGAGACGGTGGAGGAGGCCGCGGACGGCGACTGGGTGGTCCGCCGGCTCACCGGTGCGGCGAGCGGCAAGACCTACCGCTGCCCGGGCTGCGACCAGGAGATCCGCCCGGCGACGCCGCACCTGGTGACCTGGCCGGCCTACCCGCGCGACTCCGACCTCGACCCGTGGGACACCGAGTCGTCAGCCGACCGGCGCCGGCACTGGCACGCCACCTGCTGGCAGGCCCGGGGCCACCGCCGCTGAACGGCCTCCTGCAGGGGCCCGCCGCGAGCGTGCGAGCGGTGGGGGGCAGGAGGTCCTTCACCACGTCAGCACCGCCGTCACGACGACGTTGTCGACGTAGCTGCGTCGCGAGCGGTCGAACTCGCCGCCGCAGGTGACCAGCCGCAGCTCCGCCCGCGGCGTGGGGCCGTAGACCGCCTCGGTCGGGAACGCGGTCTTCGGGTACCGGGCCACCTCGGTGACGGTGAAGCGCCCCGTCGTCCCGTCCGCGCGGTCGACCTGCACCTCGTCGCCAGGACCGAGCTCGCCGATGCGGGCGAAGACCGCCGGCCCGTCGACCGAGTCGACGTGTCCAGCGACCACCGCGGGGCCGACGTCACCGGGGACGGCCCCGCCGGTGAACCACCCGGCCCGGTCGAAGTCGTCGGGCGGCACGAGGGCGCCGGTCGCGTCGGTGCCGAGGCGGAGCAGTTCGCTGTCCACCCCGGCGGCCGGCACGCGCACGCGGACCGGTGCGGCCGCCGTCCGCTCCGTGCCACGCTCCAGGACCAGCGGGGCGGCCGACGTCCCGGCCGGGACCGCGGCGTCGGGCGAGACCAGCGCGACCGCCCCGGCGGCCAGTGCGACACCGGCGAGCAGCGCCCGCAGCCACGGCAGCGCCGGGCGCCGCGGCCTGCGGTGGCGGCTCACCGGCGGTCCCTCACCGGCGGGGCCTCAGGACCGGGCGGCGTGCCGCGCGGGGCCGCGCCGCGAGCGCCGGGCGAGGACCAGCCCGGCGCCGGTGAGCACGGTGAGCCCGACGGCGCCGCCGACGAGGGCCGGCTCCACCTCCCGCACGGCGCTGCCACCCGCACCGGCCTCCACCCCGCCGGCCGGGACCCTGCCTGCGCCGGCGGCGTCGAGGACGGTGCGCACGGTCAGCCCGCCCTCGGGCCGGTCCAGGACGAACAGGCTGTAGACCGAGCCGGCGGCCAGGTCCAGCGGCAGCTCGGTGGGCTCACCGTCCACGGTCACCTGCAGCCGGTCGGCGTCTCCGGGCACGGCGGTGTGGTCGCCGGCCTCGGCGAAGGCCAGGCCGTCCGCGATCTGCGTGCCGCCGGCCGCGGCCTCCAGCGTGGGGGCGGTGGCCGCGGCCGACACCACCCGCACCCGCGCCTGCCCCGACGGAGGGAGCGCCAGGTCGTCCTCGAGCACCTCCAGGCCCAGGTCGGCGAAGCGGCCCACCCCGGCGACGGTGCGTGCGCTGTCCGTGCCGACCTGCACGGTGGTGGAGAGGACCGGCGGGGTGGCCGGGTCGGCGCCGGCCTCGCGCATGCTGACCGTGTAGACGCCCGCGGGCACGTCCTGGTAGTCGGAGATGGTCCCGTACCCGACGCCGGGCACCGTGAGCAGCGCCGTCCCGTCACCGGGGTCGGCGACCGAGTCGACGTACACGTCGACCGCCGGGGTGTCGGGGGACAGGTGGGCCAGCCGCAGCAACCCGTTCTCGGCGGCGCCGGCCCCGGTGGGGGTGACGAGCACCGTGCCGGCGCTCAGGGCGGTCACGGCCAGCACACGGGTCCAGCGGTCCACGGGTTCCTCCAGCGGGCTCGGGGAGCGGACCGGTCGTCTCCGGTCCGGGGCCCATTCGCGCACTCCACGCGACTCCTGTCCAACCGAGCGTCACGGGGAGACGTCGGCCACCAGTGCGTCGGGGTCCGATGCGTAGCGATAGGACAGCAGGACGCCCTCCTCGGTGACCTCGACGCGGTCGGGGGCGAAGGGCGGCAGCTGCGCCTCCAGCCAGGTCTGCAGCGGCTCGGTGGCCGGCTCGCCGGCGCCGACCGGGGTGGTGCCCACGGCCGAGAGCAGCACGCTGCGCGCCGGGCCCTCGGCCCCGTCGGCCCGCGGGAAGGCGGCCACGCCGATGCCCTCGCGGGCGGTCAGCACGGCCAGCAGCGACAGCAGCCGCATGTCGACGTCGGCCGACCGCAGGACCGCGGCGGCCTCCTCGGGGGCGCGCGTGGTCGGGTTGGCCAGCACGGCCTCGGCCAGCGCCACCCGCCGGTCGAGCTGCTCGGGCGTGGGCGTGCCGGGGGAGGGGTCGACGAGGGTGAGCCCGTCGAAGCGGGCGACCACCCGGCTGCCGGGCTCCGGCTCGCCGTCGGTCACGGTGAGGACGAGGTCGCCGGGGCCGGTCGGCTCCTCGGTACCCACCAGGTCGTCGGGGGCGCCGGCGGCGAGCAGGTCGCCGCGGACGCCGTCCTCGGGGCGCAGCCGCGCATCGGTGGGGAGCTCGCGGTCGGCCCACTCCAGCAGCTCCGCGGCGGGTGTCCCGGCGGTCCCGGGCGCCCGAGGGGTCGAGGGCGCGGGAGCCGCCGTCGGGTCCGGGGTCGGCGACGGGGTCGCGCTCCCGGTCGGCCGGGAGCCGTCCGCGGTGGCCTGGTCCGACCGGTCCCCGCCGAGGACGAGGCCGGCGACCGCCGCGGTGAGCACCGCCAGCAGCGCGACCGCGACGACCACCACGCCGAGCCGACCGTGCAGCAGGGCGTCGAGCCGGCCCCCGGAGCGGGAGCGGTGCCGGGCGCGGCGGGTCGGCACCTCGCCTCCTCTCGGCGTCCGTGGACGGGTCCGCCCGCGGACGCCGGCGGCCACCCTTCAGGGTCCCGCCGCGAGCGTGCGAGCGGTGGGGGGAGGGTGGCCCTCGTTCAGCGCCGGCCGGGGGTGACGGGCTGGTCAGAGGCGTCGGTGGTGTCGGTCGTGTCGGGCCGCACGGCCGGCTGCACGAGCGTCGGCGGGTCGACCCGCGGCGGCGTCGGAGCGGCGGTGCTGCCGGTGGGCACCGGGCGCAGCTGCTGCGTCGTCTGCGGGTCCGGCGTCGCCTGCTGGGCCGGTGCGTCGGCCGGCGTCACGGCCGGCTGCGTCGGCGGGGCCGGGGGACGGGTGGGCTGCCGGGCCGCGGCGGCCTCGCCGTTGCCCGGGGGCGGGTCGACGGGTCGCTGCGCCGGCTGGGGCGCGGTGGTGGGCCGCACCACCGGCTGGTGGGCGGTGACCGGGCCGATCGGCTGCTGCGGGCGCGACTGCTCGTCGCGGGCCGGCTCCGGCTGGACCTGCGGGGAGCGGGGGGTGGGCTGCGGGCGAGCCGGTGCCGGGGCGGACGGCCGGGCGCCGGCCTGCGGCTCGGGCCGCCGGTCACCGAGGTCGGGCAGCCGCTCCAGGACCCTGCGGGCCTCGAGGAGCCTGCCGGTGAGCTCGTCGCGCACCGCGCGGATGGCCGCTGCGGCGGCCTCGGCGTCGGTGACCAGCCGGGTGGCGTGCTCCTCGGCCGCGGCGACCCGCTGCCGGGCGGCCTCCGCCGACGACCGATCGCGCTCCTCCTCCACCCGCGCGGCCTCCTGCCGGCGCGCGCGCTGGGCGATGTCGAAGTCCTCCTCGACCTTGGCCCGCCGGGCCTGCGACTCGGCGTCGAGCCGGGCGACCTTCTCCTGCGCCTTGGCGACCAGCTCGTCGGCGCGGATCTGCGCCTTGCTGGCGATCTGCTCGGCG
>DASQNB010000192.1:0-1958 GCA_035645175.1 Geodermatophilus sp. | reverse complement strand
GGACTACTACGAGAAGGCCGAGCTCACCCCGTACCTGGAGAAGCTCGGCTTCTACCTGGTCGGCTACGGCTGCACCACCTGCATCGGCAACTCCGGCCCGCTGCCCGAGCCGGTCAGCCAGGCGGTCAACGAGGCCGACCTCGCCGTCGTCTCGGTGCTGTCGGGCAACCGGAACTTCGAGGGCCGGATCAACCCCGACGTCAAGATGAACTACCTGGCCAGCCCGCCGCTGGTGATCGCCTACGCCCTGGCCGGGTCGATGGACGTCGACCTGAACAACGACCCGCTGGGCCAGGACCCCGACGGCAACGACGTGTTCCTGCACGACATCTGGCCCTCGCCGCAGGAGGTCCAGCGGGTCATCGACCACGCGGTCTCCGCGGAGATGTTCAGCAAGGACTACGCCGACGTCTTCGCCGGCACCGAGCAGTGGCAGAACCTGCCCACGCCGACCGGTGACACCTTCGCGTGGGACCCGCAGAGCACCTACGTCCGGCGTCCCCCGTACTTCGAGGGCATGCCGGCCGAGCCGGCCCCGGTGGAGGACATCGCCGGCGCCCGCACCCTCGCGGTGCTCGGTGATTCGGTGACCACCGACCACATCTCCCCCGCCGGGTCGATCAAGGCCGACAGCCCGGCCGGGCACTACCTGCGCGAGCACGGCGTGGAGCGGCGCGACTTCAACTCCTACGGCTCCCGGCGCGGGAACCACGAGGTGATGATCCGCGGCACCTTCGCCAACATCCGGCTGCGCAACCTGCTGGTGCCCGGCACCGAGGGTGGGGTCACCAGGAACCACCTGACCGGCGAGACGACGACGATCTACGACGCGTCGGTCGCCTACGCCGAGGCCGGCATCCCGCTGGTCGTGCTGGCCGGCAAGGAGTACGGCTCCGGCTCGTCGCGCGACTGGGCGGCCAAGGGGACGGCACTGCTCGGGGTCAAGGCGGTCATCGCCGAGAGCTACGAGCGGATCCACCGGTCGAACCTGATCGGCATGGGCGTGCTGCCGCTGCAGTTCCCCGAGGGCCAGAACCGCGAGTCCCTCGGCCTCAGCGGCGACGAGGAGTTCACGATCACCGGGATCACCGCCCTCGACGAGGGCTCGGTGCCGCGCACGGTCAAGGTCGAGGCTCAGGCTCCCGACGGTCAGACGACCGAGTTCGACGCCCGCGTCCGGATCGACACCCCCGGTGAGGCGAGCTACTACCGCAACGGCGGGATCATGCAGTACGTGCTGCGATCGCTGCGCGGCTGACGCACACCGCATGGACCTGGGCCTGGGCGGTCGCGGCTACCTGCTCACCGGCGCGAGCCGGGGACTGGGCTTCGCGGCCGCCCGCGCCCTGGTCGACGACGGGGCGCGGGTGCTGGTGAGTGCGCGCACCGCCGGCTCCGTGGAGGCCGCCGTCGCCTCGCTGGGCGGGGCGCCGGCGGCGCACGGCCTGGCCGCCGACCTGACCGACCCCGACGCCGCGGAGCGGCTGGTCTCGGCCGCCCGGGACCGGCTCGGCCGGGTGGACGGCGTGCTGGTCAGCGTCGGCGGCCCGGCGACGGGCAGCGTCCTGGGCACCGCCGAGCAGGACTGGCGGGACGGGGTGGAGAGCGTGCTGCTCGGCCCGCTCCGGCTGGTCAAGGCGCTCGTGCCGCACCTGGACGAGGGCGCGGCGATCGGCTTCGTCCTCTCCACCTCCGTGCGCTCCCCGCTGCCCGACCTCGCGGTCTCCAACGGCCTGCGCCCCGGCCTGGCGATGACCGCCAAGCAGCTGGCCGACGAGCTGGCCCCGCGCGGCATCCGGGTCGTCGGCCTGCTGCCGGGCACCTTCGCCACCGAGCTGGTCGTCGAGCGGGAGGCCGCTTCCGGCGACCCGGCGCAGGCCCGCTCGCGCGCGGAGGCCGACATCCCGCTGGCGCGCGTCGGGGAGCCCGTGGAGTTCGGCCGGGTGGCCGCCTTCCTG
>DASQNB010000191.1:0-2109 GCA_035645175.1 Geodermatophilus sp. | reverse complement strand
CTCCGGCTCCACCCCTCGAGCAGTCCGGACCAGGGAGGACGCCGGCCCGGGGTCCCCGACCGCACGCACCAGGAAGGCCAACGATGACCTCCAGCCCGATCCCCGCCCGGCCGACCCGCCGCCTCCTCGGCACCGCGCTGGCCTCCGCGCTCCTGCTCACCGCCTGTGGCGGGGGTGAGTCCGGGGGCTCCGGGGGCGGTGAGGGCGCGCAGGCCGGCGGCCCCCTGACCTTCGCCACGGGTGGCACCGGCGGCGTCTACTACCCCTACGGCGGTGGCATCGCCAACCTGCTCAGCTCGGAGCTGGAGGGGACGACGGTCACGGTCCAGGAGACCAACGCCTCGGTCGACAACATGCAGCTGCTGGCCTCGGGGCAGGCGCAGCTGGCCTTCGGCCTCGGCGACGTCGTCTCCGACGCGGCCAACGGTGAGAACACGTTCACCGAGGCGCTACCGCTGTGCTCGCTGGGCAACATCTACAACAACTTCACGCACGTCTTCACGACTGCCGCGACCGGGATCACCTCGATCGAGGACCTGCGCGGCAAGCGGGTGTCGCCCGGGGCGGTCGGCTCGGCCTCGGAGGTCACCGCCGACCGGATCATGGAGGCGGCCGGCCTCGACCCGCAGGCCGACATCGAGCGCGCCCAGCTGGGGGTCGCGGAGACCGTCGCGGCGATCCAGGACGGCACCGTCGACGCGGGCTTCTGGTCCGGCGGCCTGCCCACCGGCGCCATCGTCGAGCTGGCCAACAACGCCGACCTGGTCCTCATCCCGACCGGGGAGTACACCGACGCGATGGCCGAGCAGTACGGCGACTACTACTTCACCGAGGAGATCCCGGCCAACACCTACGAGGGCCAGACCGAGGCCTCGCCGCAGGTCGTCTCGCCGAACATCCTCGTCGTCCGCAACGACATGGACGAGCAGCTGCAGCAGGACATCACGCGGACGATCTTCGAGAACAAGGAGCAGCTGCTGACCGTCCACCCGGCGGCCGAGGAGCTGGACCCGGCCACGGCCGGCGACGTCGCGTTCATCGAGACCTGCCCCGGCGCGCAGGCCTACTTCGACTCGGTGGGCTGACCGGGTAGCGCGCGGGAGGAGTCGGTCGTGGCCGTGCGGTCGGGGTCCGGGGCTCGCGCCGCGGGCCCCGGCGGCACGACCGCCCGCCGCCGCACGGTCCGGTGGCTCGCCCCCGTCGTGCTGGTGCTGGCCGCGGTGCTGATCGGGGGGGCAGGGGTTGCCGCGACCACCGCGGCACCGGCCGGGGACGACGGCCGGGCGGTCGTCGTCCGGACGCCGGACGGCGAGGTCCTCGCCCGCGTCCCGCTGACCGGGGACCGGTTCGCCGTCAGCTACCGCAACAGCGTCTACACCACCCTGGCCGAGGAGCGGTACCGCGTCCTCTCCGACGGCCGCTTCGAGCTCGTCGAGCTGGCCGCCGACCAGGTGGCCGTGCTCGAGGAGTACTACGCCGTACCGGGTGCACCGCGACCGGCGCCGCCCGGCGACCGCCGCCACCACGTGGCCGAGCCCGACCCGGCCCGCCCTGCTGTCTTCGACGTCCTGAACATCGCCGCCACCGACCTGGGCGAGCGCACACTGCACACCCCGGGTACCGACCCCGTCCCGATCTGGCGGCTCCTGACCAGGGAGGACCCCACCGTGCTACTGGAGATCGAGCGATGAAGATGAAGCTGCCAGGCCGCACACGGAGCCACACGACCGAGGACGAGCAGGCCCAGGCGGAGCACTCCCGGCACGACAGCGTCCACAAGGCCGCCCACCACGCCGCCCACCGGCAGGGCGGCATCGTGGACGTCGCCACCCTGGACAAGCGCCCTGGCGCCGATCCGGTCGACGATCCCGACCGGATCGACGAGGAGGCGCTGATCGCCGAGTTCGAGGCGGAGAAGCCGGCGCGCCAGCTGACCGGCTGGCCGAGCTGGGTCACCGCGGTGGTCGGCGTGGGGCTGTCCCTGTTCGGCCTCTACTGGGTCTTCAACCCGATGCCGCGGCAGGTGTACCTGCCGACGTTCCTCTCCATCGGCCTGTTCCTGACCTTCCTGACCTACCGCGGCTGGCCGCGGTCGGCCAAGGCCAAGGA
>DASQNB010000190.1:0-4768 GCA_035645175.1 Geodermatophilus sp. | reverse complement strand
TCCCGGCCGTGCTCCTGCTGGTGTCGCCCGCCGTGCCGACTGCCGGTCAGGCTCGGCTGACGACCGTGGTGACCGGCAGACCGAAGCGGCGCTCGATCTGGTGCGGGACGTCCGAACCGAGCCAGCGCGAGATCCGCTTGGGCAGGGTCGCCACGATGACCTCGTCGAACTCGGAGTGCGCCAGGACCTCCTCGACGCCCTCGAGGGGGTGTGCGCTGCCCAGCCGGCCCTCGGCCGGTACCCCCAGCTCGGCGAGGTCGGCGAGCATCCGGGACAGCCGCTCCCGGGCCTCCTCGGTCGCCTCCTCGTCGGTCCCGGGCCCGCCGTAGTCGGTGGCAATGCTCGGCATGGGCACGAGACCACCGGCGGCCGGCACGACGTGGTAGTGGGCCGCGCGGGTGTTGGGGACGAGCACGTAGAACGAGACGTCCCCCGCCGCCGCCCGCTTGCGGATCTCCTCCCGGAGCTCCCGCCCGCCCAGGGTCTGGTTCGCCACGACGAGATACCTGCGCATGGAATCGACCTCCGCGTGTCGACCTCCGGGGGTCCGAGTCTAGGGACGCCCCGGGCCGCCGCACCACGGATCCGCACGCCGTCGCGGGGACGACCGTGCCGGCGGTCGGTCGTCAGCCGGAGCGACGGGCCTCGCCGGCGACGGCACTGGTGTTGCCGTGCATGTCCTCCAGCTCCACGCCCTTGGTCTCCCGCACCCAGCGCAGTACGAAGAGGAGGGAAAGCACCGCGAAGACGGTGTAGAGGCCGTACGCCAGGCTGAGGGAGATGTCCGAGAGCGACGGGAAGCTCACCGTGATCAGCCAGTTCGCCACCCACTGACCGCCCGCGGCGAAGGCCAGCGCCGCGGCGCGGATCCGGTTCGGGAACGCCTCCCCCAGCAGCACCCACACCACCGGCCCCCACGACATGCCGAACGCGACCACGAAGAGGTTCGCCGCGATCAGCGCGATGGGCCCGGTGACGTCCGACAGCACCGGGGCGCCCTCGGCGTTCAGCGGTGCGGTGCCGAAGACGACGGCCAGCGTGCCGAGGGTGACCGCCATCCCCACCGAGCCGATCAGCAGCAGCGGCCGCCGGCCGAAGCGGTCGACGCTGGCGATGGCGATCAGCGTGGTCGCGATGTTCACCACGGACGTGATGACCGTGATGACGAACGAGTCGTTCTCGCTGAAGCCGACGGCCTCCCACAGGACGTTCGAGTAGTAGAAGATCACGTTGATCCCGACGAACTGCTGGAAGACCGACAGGCCCAGGCCCACCCAGACGATCGGGAGCAGACCGGACCGCGGGGCGCGGAGGTCGGCCCACGACGGCCGTGTCTCCCGCTCCATCGTCTCCCGGATCCGCTCGATCTTGATGTCGAGGCCGCGCTCCCCCAGCAGGGTGCTGAGGATCCGCCGCGCCTCCGGGATCCGGTGGGTGGCGATGAGGTACCGCGGCGACTCGGGGATGGTCAGGGTCAGCAAGCCGTAGACCACGGCAGGGACGGCCATGGCGAGGAACATCCACCGCCAGGCCTCGAGGCCGAACCAGAACTCGTTGCGCGATCCGCCCGCGGCGCTGGCGAAGGCGAAGTCCACCAGCAGGGACAGGAAGATGCCGCTGACGATGGCGAGCTGTTGCAGCGACCCCAGGCGACCGCGGATCCGGGCCGGAGCGACCTCCGCGATGTAGGCCGGGGCGATGACGGACGCGACGCCGACACCGACACCGCCGATGATCCGGCCGATGACCAGGATCGCGAGGTTGGGTGCGAACCCGGTGACCAGCGCGCTGGCGAAGAACAGGACGGCGGCGACCTTCATCGTGAACAGCCGGCCGAAGCGGTCGGCGAACTTCCCGGCCGTCAGCGCACCGGCCGCGGCCCCCAGCAGCGCCGAGGCCACGGCGAAGCCCAGTGGCCCGGCGGCGACGACGAACCGGTCCTCGATGGCGGCGACGGCGCCGTTGATCACCGCGCTGTCGTAGCCGAAGAGGAAACCGCCCAGCGCGGCCACGGACGCGATCCGCACCGCACTGCGTCCGCTCCCGGTGTCCGTGTCGTCGTAGATGGACGCGCTCTCATCGAATGAACCGTGCTCGCTCACCGGATCCCCCTCCGCCGTCCCCCGCGCGCCACACCGTGTGCCGCCTCGCCCTGCCGTCTCACGTCCCCCGTGAGCCGTCTCCCCCGTGCTGTCTCACCGGCGCCGCGCGAGATCCGCAGCGCCGACGATGCCCGCCTCCGGGCCGAGCTCGGCGAGCCGGACGCCGGGCACCTCCCGGTACGCCCGCGCGGTGATCCGCTCCTGCAGCGTGCGCGCGGCCGGCTCGCGCACCAGCTCCCCTGCGGCGGACACCCCACCGCCGAGGACGAACATGCCCGGGTCCAGGACGGCGGCGAGACTGGCCATGCCGTGGCCGAGCCAGGTGCCGACCACCCGGAACGCCTCGAGGGCCGCCTCGTCGCCGTCCTGCGCCGCCTGCGTGACCGCCAGCCCGGTGATCGCCTCCGGCCGGCCCCCGGCCAGCTCGAGCAGCCGGGCGGCGATGGCCGGTGAGATGGAGGCGAGCTCCTGCGCCTCGCGGACCAGCGCCCGGCCGCTCGCGTAGCGCTCCCAGCAGCCCCGGCCACCACAGCCGCAGCGCCGGCCCCCGGGCTCCACGGTCAGGTGGCCGAACTCCGCCGCGATGCCGAGCCGTCCCCGGTAGAGCTGGCCGTCGACCACCAGGCCACCGCCCAGCCCGGTGCCCAGGGTGAGGATGACGAGGTAGTCCTGCCCCCGCCCCGCGCCGAACCGGGCCTCCGCCCAGGCCGCCGCGTTGGCGTCGTTCTCCACGACGACGGGCAGCCCGCACCGGGCCTCGACGGCGGCCCGCAGCGGCTCGTCCCGCCAGGCCAGGTTGGGCGCGAAGATGACGGTGGAGCGGGCGGCGTCGACGAAGCCGGCCGCTCCGACACCCACCGCCTCGACGTCGTGCGCGGCCTGCAGCTCCCGCACGACGTCCCCGATGATCTCCTCGATCTTCGACGGGTCCTGGGAGGGCGTGTCACGTCGGGAGGTCGCCACGATGGCGCCGTGCTCGTCGACCACCCCGGCCGCGACCTTGGTGCCCCCGATGTCGACGCCGATCGCGAGTGCCACGGTCGCCCCCCGGCTCTGGGTGCGGTGCGGTGCAGAGCACCGCAGACTCTGCTCCCTCCGCACGCCGGACGCCACCGGGAGCAGGCCCGGTGGACCGGTGCCGGCCGCCACGGAGGGCCGCGGTCCGGTTTCGGGTCGGGCCTCCCGGCGAGCATGATGGGACCCGGCTCGCGCGAGCGGGCTCGTCGCGGCCCGCGGGCACGCCCGCCCGTCCGCCACGGCGACGGCAGCTCGTCGGTGCCCCTGGGGGGCGGCTCAGGAGGTGCGGGATGGCGCAGCCGAGGATCCTGGGGATCGTGCTGGCCGGCGGTGCCGGTACCCGGCTCGCACCGCTGACCGAGGACCGGGCCAAGCCCGCCGTGCCGTTCGGGGGCCTGTACCGGCTGATCGACTTCGCGCTGTCCAACCTCGTGAACGCCGGCATCCTCCGGATCGCCGTCCTCACCCAGTACAAGAGCCACAGCCTGGACCGCCACATCTCGACCACGTGGCGGTTGTCGAACCTGCTCGGCAACTACGTGACCACGGTGCCGGCGCAGCAGCGCCTGGGCCCGCGCTGGTACACCGGCTCGGCCGACGCGATCTTCCAGTCGCTGAACCTCATCAACGACGAGCGCCCCGACCTCGTCGTCGTCTTCGGTGCCGACCACGTCTACCGCATGGACCCCAGCCAGATGTGGGGTCAGCACCTCGACGGGGGCGCCGGGGTGACGGTCGCGGGCATCCCCGTCCCCCGCCGTGAGGCCACCGCCTTCGGCGTCATCCAGACCGCGGACGACGGGCAGCGGATCGAGGCGTTCCTGGAGAAGCCCGCCGACCCGCCCGCGCTGCCCGGCCGTCCCGACGAGACCTTCGCGTCGATGGGCAACTACGTCTTCGGCACCGAGGCGCTGCTCGACGCGCTGCGCACCGACGCCGCCGACGAGGACAGCAAGCACGACATGGGCGGCGACATCGTCCCGCTGCTCGTCGGGCAGGGTGCGGCGCAGGTCTACGACTTCACGGCGAACCACGTCCCCGGCGAGAAGCCCGGCACCGAGCGCTACTGGCGGGACGTCGGCACGCTGGACTCCTACTTCGACGCCCACATGGACCTGTGCGCGACGATCCCGGCGTTCGACCTCTACAACGAGCGCTGGCCGATCCTCACCCACATCCCGTCCCGGCCACCGGCGAAGTTCGTGCACGACGACGGCGACCGGGTCGGCCGGGCGATCGACAGCATCGTGTCCAACGGCGTCATCGTCTCCGGCGGCGGCGTCCGCGAGTCGGTGCTCTCCCCCGGCGTCGTCGTGCACAGCTGGGCGTCCGTCGAGCGGTCCGTGGTCCTGGACGGCACGCACGTCGGCCGCCGGGCCGTGGTCCGCGACGCGATCGTCGACAAGAACGTCCGCATCGGCGAGGGCGTGGAGATCGGCGTCGACAAGGACGACGACCGCGCCCGCGGCCTCGTCGTCTCGGAGGCCGGCATCACCGTCGTCGGCAAGGGACGCGAGATCAGGAAGTGACCGCGGACGCCGGCGAGCGGCTGTGCCGCGCGGACGCGGTGAGCGCGAAGCCCTCGTAGCCCCTCGCGGCGACCTCCTCGCACTTCGCGCGGTACGGGCCGACCCCGCCGAGGTACACCA
>DASQNB010000189.1:0-11710 GCA_035645175.1 Geodermatophilus sp. | reverse complement strand
GCTGCTCCGGCGTCCCCTCGGTCAGGTGGCGCTTGGCCAGGGGGCGGACCACGGCCATCAGCAGCGCCGCGACGACGACGAAGGCGGCCAGCTGCAGCACGACGGGGCCGCCGAGCAGCGCGACACCGACGCCGCCGAGCGCCCCGCCGGCCAGCATCAGCAGGAACAGGTCGCCGCTGGCCAGCTCACCGGCGGCGAACAGACCTGACGCGATGAGCCAGAGCACCCAGGCGTCCACGACCCCACTCTTCCAGACCTGGAGCCCGGTGTGATCCATCTCAACCGGATCGTCACCTCGGCGCGGGCCCGGCATAACCTCGCCGGGTGCACGACTTCCCCGCCGGTCGGTTCGCGGTCTGGTCGACCGCCTGGCTCACCGGCCGCGCCGCCTACGACGACGCCCTCGACGCCCTCGTCGGCGACACCGCCCACCGGGTCGCCGGACTGCCCGGCACCGACGAGGCCGTCCCCCTCGGCTGGGCGCTGAGCGCGCTGCGCGGCACCGGCGAGCGCCGCATCCGGCTGGTGCTGCCGGTGCCCGGCGACGTCCGCGGGCTGCCGCGCGTGCCGGGCCTGGCGGAGCTGGCGCTGGAGGCCGGGCAGGCCGCTGTCGGCGAGCGGGTGGCGCTGGTGCCCGAGCCGCTGGGCCCGGAGGCGTTCCAGTGGACGGCGTTCGACCTGACCGGCGCGCCCCCGGTCCCGCCGCCGGTCGAGGGGTCGCTGCGGGCGGTGTCCGGGGCGCTGGACCTCGCCGTCGGCGACGCGGCCCGCACGCTGGCCGGCCTGGACCTGGCGCGCTGGCACCCCGAGGTGCCGGCGCTGCTGGCCGGGCTGGCCGAGGCGGCGCACGTACCGGGCATGCCGCCGGGCACCGAGCCGGTGGCCACGTCGCTGCTGGCCCGGGCCCAGCGGCTGGCGAGGGTGCTCGACCTCGCGCTCACCGACGCCCCCGGCGGCGCGGTCACCCATCGCCAGGCCGCCGCCCGCGACGACGCCCTGCGCCCCCTCGGGGACGCCGTCCGCGAGGCGATCACCGCCGCCTACAACGCCGTCCCGAGGTAGACCCCCATCCTGATGTGAGCCGCTCTGCGGTGGCCCGGTCGCGGGGGCCGAAGGCCTCCCGACCGGGACACGGGTGGGGCTCAGCTCACGCCGGGGACGGCTCCTGGCCGCGGTGTCGCCCGGCAGGGCGACCGACGAAACAGCAGTGCGCGGGGCAGTTGGTGCCCAGTCTGGGCGCCGCGCCGGCGAGACGCTCCTCGACCAGGTCGCGCACCATCGCCACGAATGCCGGGTGGACGCCGGCGGTGGCCGCACGGGCGAACGCCATGCCGAGCTCCTCGGCGGTCTCCCGCGCCTCGTTGTCGAGGTCCCAGACGACCTCGACGTGGTCGCTGACGAAGCCGATGGGGAAGAGCACGACCGCCCGCTCGCCGTCCTCCGCCAGCGCCGCCAGGTGGTCGTTGACGTCGGGCTCGAGCCAGGGCACGGACGGCGGCCCGCTGCGCGACTGCCAGACCAGGTCGAAGTCCCGGCCCGGCGCCACCTCGTCGACCACGAGCCGCGCCGAGCGCCGCAGCTCCTCCTGGTAGGCGCCGCCGGTCGGCCCGGCGACGGCGGCCATCGCGTCGGGGATGCTGTGCGCGGTCGCGACCAGCCGGGCGCTGTCGCGCAGGTCCTCGGGGAGGGTGGCGAGCGCCGCGGCCAGCGCGTCGGCGTTCGCCCGCACGAAGCCCGGGTGGTCGCCGTAGTGCGGCAGCTTCTCGGCCGTGGGACCTCCGCCGGGGGCCGCGCCGGTGAGCACGGAGCGGGCGCGGGCGACATCCTCGTGGTACTGCCGGCACCCCGACCAGGACGCGAAGCCCGACGTCGGGAAGACGTAGACGTGCTCGATGCCGTCATCGGCCATCTGCCGCCAGACGTGCTCGACGTAGGGCGCCCAGTTGCGGTTGCCCCAGTACACCGGCAGGTCGATGCCCGCGGCGGCGAGTTCCTTCTCGATGGCCGCGGTCAGCGCCCGGTTCTGCTCGTTGATGGGGCTGACCCCGCCGAAGTGCTGGTAGTGCTCAGCGACGTCGAGCAGCCGCTCGCTCGGGATGCCACGGCCCCGGGTGACGTTCTCGAGGAACGGCATGACGTCGTCCGGGCCCTCGGGGCCGCCGAAGCCCAGGACCAGCAGCGCCGCGCGCCGGCCGGGCAGCGCCGGGTCAGCGGACGGCGGCGTCCCACCGTTGTTGCGGGCGGCCAGCGAGGGGTCCTCGTCGGGGCGCTGGCCTGCAGGGGTGATGTCGACGTCGGTGGCGAGCGGCACGGTTCCTCTTCCTCCTGCGGGCGCCGGTGGATGCGGCTCCCGCGGTCCTTCATACGCCCGCGGCGGGGGTCACACACCCACGGCGTGGAAGCCCCCGTCGACGTGCACGATCTCGCCGGTGGTGGCGGGGAACCAGTCCGACAGCAGCGCGACGACGGCCTTGCCGGCCGGCTCGGTGTCGGTGACCGACCAGCCCAGCGGGGCACGGGTCTCCCAGGCCTGCTCGAACTGCTCGCTGCCGGGGATCGACTTCATCGCCATGCTGCGCAGCGGACCGGCGGCGACCAGGTTGACCCGCACACCCTCGGGCCCGAGCTCGCGGGCGAGGTAGCGGGAGGTGGACTCCAGGGCCGCCTTGGCCGCGCCCATCCAGCCGTAGACCGGCCAGGCGACGGTCGCGTCGAAGGTCAGCCCGACGACGGAGGCCCGCGCGCCGAACAGCGGGCGGCAGGCGTGGGTGAGCGAGGCCATCGACCAGGTCGACACCTGGAACGCCGTCGCCGCGTGCTCCCAGGCGACCTCGGGGAAGCCCTCCCCCATGGCCTCCTGCGGCGCGAAGCCGATCGAGTGCACGACGCCGTCGAGGGAGTCGCCGACGTGCTCGCGCAGCCGGTCGGCCAGCGTCGCCAGGTGCCCGGGGTCCGTGACGTCGAGCTCGACCACCGGCGCCTCCTGCGGCAGCCGCTTGGCGATCCGCTGGCACAGCGACAGGGCGCGGCCGAAGTTGGACAGGACGACGGTGGCGCCCTGCTCCTGTGCGAGGCGGGCGGTCGCGTAGGCGATCGAGGCCTCGGTGAGGACGCCGGTGACCAGGATCTTCCTGCCCTCGAGGATGCCGCTCATCAGTGCCCCATTCCCAGTCCGCCGTCGACCGGGACGACCGCCCCGGTGATGTAGCCGGCCGCGTCGCCGGCCAGGAAGCGCACGACGCCGGCGATCTCCTCAGCCGAGGCGTAGCGCCCCAGCGGCACCTGCCCGAGGATCTCCTGCTGCCGCTTCTCCGGCAGCTGCGCGGTCATGTCGGTCTCGACGAGGCCGGGGGCCACCACGTTGGCGGTGATGCCCCGGCTGCCCAGCTCGCGGGCGATCGAGCGGGCCAGGCCCACGAGCCCGGCCTTGGACGCCGCGTAGTTGGTCTGCCCGGCCGAGCCCAGCAGGCCCACCACCGAGGAGACGAAGACCATCCGGCCCGAGCGGGCACGCACCATCTTGGCCGCGGCCCGCTTGGACACCCGGTAGGCGGCGGTGAGGTTGGCGTCGAGGACCTCGGTGAAGTCCTCCTCCTTCATCCGCATGAGCAGCCCGTCGCGGGTGATGCCGGCGTTGCTCACCAGCACCTCGACCGGCCCCTGGTGCTGCTCGACCTCGGTGAAGGCCCGGTCGACGGCGGCGGCGTCGGTGACGTCGCACTGCACGCCGAACAGGCCCTCGGGGGCGCCGCTGCCACGGTGGGTCACCGCCACCGCGTCGCCCTGCTCGGCGAACGCGCGGGCGATGGCCAGCCCGATCCCGCGGTTGCCGCCGGTCACGAGCACCGATCTCGCCACGCGTCCTCCACCGTCACACGTTCCACCTGACAGGTGACGAACCTAGTCGCTCGTCGCAGGTCACACCCGGTCACCGGTCGAACCGGTCCCCTGTCCGGAGTGCGCCGACCCCGGGCCCACCCGGCCCCCCGGACGGCGGCGGCGAACCGGCCGACGCCGACGGCCGCTGGGCGTAGCGTTCGGGCACGGAGCCGCTCAGGCTCCCGACCAGGGAGCACCTCATGGCCGACAAGTCCCCGCGACACTCGATGTCCAAGAAGTCCGGCAAGTCGCTCAAGGAGAAGCGCTCGGAGCGCAAGACCAAGGCCGACACCAGGTCCCAGATGGACCGGCTCACCACCACCGACAAGAAGCACTGAGCCGCCTGCGGCCGCCCGGACGGGCGGCCGACCGTCCCGGTCGGTGACGACCGGCACGGTCGGCTCCACCGCCGTAGGCTCGGCACCACGTCCGCGGGAGCGGACACTGCCCCGGACCCGGCAGCGGCACGTCCGACTGCTCAGGAACGAGGCGGCACATGGCTGGACGGTCACGGCACGGTCTGCGCGTGGTCAGGGAGGGCGTCCCACCGGCCGCTCCCTCCCCCGCGCGGCGCCCGCAGGACGGCCGCGAGCAGCTGTTCCTCAGCCTGCACCAGCAGTCGGTGGTGCTGCGGATCGGCGGTCTGCTGAACGCGGACACCGCCGGCCGGCTCCGGATGTTCCTGTCGATGTTCACCGTCGACGGCGGCCCCGCGGAACTCGTCCTGGACCTCGTCGCCGTCCACGCCGTCGACGAGGAGGGGATGGCGCCGATCCACGAGGCCGACGAGGCGATGCGCCTCCGGATGGCCTCCCTGCGGCTGGCGTCCGTGTCCGCGGCGGTCACCCACTACCTCGGCGACGCCCGCTGCTCCCGGACACTCGCCGTCACCCCTCCCACCGGGTCGGTCTGGGGCGTCCCGACCGGTGAGCCGGCCCTCCCGGACGACGACCTCCCCCGCCCGGGCCAGGACCGACCGGACTCCTGAGGTCCTGCCCCGGATCCCCCCGACGGCCCGGAGGGGACGGCGACGGGCCCCGACGGCTCAGCCGCCCCCGTGCACCGGGCTCGGGTCGCTCTCCTCGCCCAGCGCCCACCACGACAGCTGCCCCGGGGCCAGGGTCACGCGGGCGAACTCCCGCTGGCCCGGCAGACGCGCCATGAGCGTCACGACCTGGTTGCTCGCCTGGGCCGTCACGATCTCCTCGGCCCGGCGCGGGAGGTCGACGGAGTCCTCGAGCTCCCACACGAGGTCGGTCCCGGCCATGCGCAGCGTCTTCGCCATGTCCGGGGGGTCAGCCGTGGGCGACAGCGGGCCGCGAGACCGCCGGACCGGCCGCGCGCAGCGTCTCGAGCAACGCGGTGGGTTCCTGCTGGTTGGCACGGTCGCCGGCCGCGGCGAAGGCCTGCCGTGCGTTTGCCGCCGTCGTGTCCGGGGGGATCACGAGGAGGTCCACCCGGCGTCGGTCCAGGTCACCGGTGAGGTTCAGCAGCTGCCGGTCGAGGCTGCGGAACCAGCCGAGGCGGATGGTCCGGCCGTCCACCTCCAGTCGCCGCGGTGTCGACTCCCAGGCAGCGGGGTGGTAGCCGACCCGCGTCACCGTGATCCCCCGGCGGTGCAGTTCCCCGACGAGGCCGGGCAGCTCCTGGGACAGGTCCCGCGTCCGCGGCCACCACGCCCCGTCGAGCGTCGTCCGAGCGGCTGGGGGGTCGGTGAGCTCGAGCCGGACCGCGGCGTCCTCGGGCGGCCCGCCCGGGGACTGCGCCGCTGTGCCGTCGAGGGGCTCCGGCGGGATCGGGGTCCGCCGGGTGACCCGGATGGTCGTCATGACCGGACCGGTCCGAAGAGGTGGGACGTGCGTGCAGTGGTGAGCCCCATCAGGGGGACCGCCGATCTCCCTCCGCCAGCGGAGGGGCATGACGCCGAACTGGCGTCACCGCTCAACCTACGCCCTCCGGCTGCCCTGCGACCGGCCGAGCACGCCGGCCGACGGACCACGGCGGGAGCGGTGCACCCTGGCGGGACGTCCACCGCATCGCTCGCGTCGTCCCCTCGGTCATGGCGGTCACCGCGACCGACGGGGTGTCGCGCCGTCCCCTCCGGCGGCCTCCCCCGGTCGCCACGGGCCCACCCGGTGCCGGGAGGAAGAGGCCGGCACCTGAGCTGCCCCCGCGAGCACATCGACACCGCGACCACGGGTGCCGGCGATCTCGCAGCGTGAGGAGCTATCGACGCGCCGCTGCCGGCGACGGCAGGATGCGCGGTGACCCACCGTCCCCTCCCGGGGACACGAGGGGGTGGGCGGCCGCAGGAGGACCTCGTGCCGCATCCGTTCCAGCGTCGGGACGACGACGCGCTCCCCATGCCCGCCGGCATCTCGCGGCGACGGGTGCTGCAGGCCGGCGGACTGCTCGCTGCGGCGACCGCACTGCCCATCCCGTGGGCCACACCGGCGCGAGCCACGGACGGCGTCCCGACCACGCTGCGGCAGGGCACCAACGTCATGGTCGCCGCATCGCCCGACGGACGGTGGCTCGCCCTCGACCTGGTCGTGTCGATCTGGGTGCTGCCCGCCGGCGGCGGCCCGGCCCGGCGGCTCACCGACGACCTGCAGGACGCCACCCGGCCCGTCTGGTCGCCCGACGGAGGGACGGTCGCGTTCCAGTCCTACCGGGACGGGAACTTCCACCTGTGGACGATCCGCGCCGACGGCGGCGGGCTGACGCAGCACACCTCCGGCCCGTACGACCACCGGGAGCCGCGGTGGCTGCCCGACGGCTCGGGACTGCTGCACTCCTCCGACCGCGCGGGTGCCGGCACGTACGACCTCCACCTCCTCGACCTCGCCAGCGGGCAGGTCCGCCCCGTCACCAGCGGGCCGGGTGAGGACGGGGAGCCCGCGGTGTCGCCGGACGGCGCCCGGGCCGCCTTCACCGTCGACGCCACCCGCATCGACGAGGTGCTGCTCGCCAGCGGCGCCCGCCGCACCCTGGTGCCCGCCGTCGCGGGCACCAGCGTCTACGGACCCTCCTACTCACCCGGCTCGGGCCGGCTCGCCCACGTGCGCCTGACCGGGGCCCTCAGCGACCTCGTGGTCGACGGCAAGCAGGTCACCCAGGGACGTGACGTCTTCGCCCTGCCGCCGTCGTGGCTGTCCGACGACGAGCTGGTCTACACCGCCGACGGGCGCATCTGGCGGCAGCTGGTCGACGGCTCGCCCGGCGAGGTCCCGTTCACCGCGGTCGTGCCCGTGCAGACGAGCCGCCCGGAGCCCCGGCGCCCCGACCTGGACTCCACCGACACCCGGCAGGCGCTGGGCATCGCCAGCCCGGTCGCCTCGCGGGACGGTCGCCAGCTCGCCTTCCGCGCCCTGAACGCGCTGTGGACCGCCGACCTGGCGGCCGGCGGCCGACCGCGCCGGCTGCTCGGCGACGGGTACTTCCACTCCGACCCCGACTTCTCACCCGACGGCCGCAGCCTGCTCTACGCCAGCGACCGGGCCGGCGAGTCCGACCTGTGGCTGCGCGACCTCACCACCGGCGTCGACCGCCGGGTCACCGCCCTGCCCGGCGCGCAGACGGCGCCGCGGTTCAGCCCCGACGGACGCCGGGTCGCCTACCAGGACCAGGACGGCGTCGGCAGCGTGCTCGACCTGGACACCCTGCAGACCCGGCAGGTCACCCCGGCGCTGTTCCAGCCCGGCCGGATGAGCTGGTCCCCCGACGGGCGCACGCTGGCCCTGGCCGCCGTCCGGCCCTCCTCCGGGCGGTTCCGCGAGGGCACCAGCCAGCTGCTGTTCGTCGACGTCGCGTCCGGTGAGCTGGAGTACGTGGAGCCGATGCCGTTCCGCTCGCTGTCGACGCGCGGGGACGACGGGCCGGTCTTCTCACCCGACGGGCGGCACCTGGCCTTCGTCGTCGAGAGCCTGCTGCACGTCGTGCCGGTCGGCCCGTCCGGCCGGCCCGCCGGCACGCCGCGCGCGGTGACCGGCGAGGTCACCGACTCCCCGGTCTGGCTCGACGAGCGCACCCTGCTCTACCTCAACGGGGGCCGGCTGCGGCGGACGACCATCGCCGGTGACCCGGCGACCACGGTGCCGCTGGACCTCACCTACACCCGGGCGCGCGTGCGCGAGCCGCGCACCATCCACGCCGGCCGGCTGTGGGACGGCGTCGCGCAGCGGTTGCGCCCGGACGTCGACATCGTGCTCGACGGGCCGCGCATCGCCGCGGTGCGTCCGCACGACCCCACCCGCCGCCCCGACGTCGACGCCGCCGGGCTCACGGTGATGCCGGGACTCATCGACGCCCACAACCACTGGCACCTGCGCGGACGGGCCTGGGGAGCGCGGCAGGGACTGACCTGGCTCAGCTACGGCATCACGACGACGCGCTCGCCGGGCGACCCGGCCTACCAGATGCAGGAGACCCGCGAGGCGCTCACCGCCGGCACCCTGGTCGGACCGCGCCTGTTCGCCACGGGTGAGGCGATCGACGGCTCGCGCGTCTACTACAACTTCATGCGGCCCACGCTCTCCGTCGAGCAACTGGACCTGGAGATGCAGCGTGCCCGTCGGCTGCGTTACGACCTGGTCAAGACCTACGTGCGCCTGCCGGTGCGGCTGCAGAGACGCGCCGTGCAGCTGGCGCACGACCTCGGGCTGCGGCTGACCTCGCACTACCTCTACCCGGCGGCCACGATCGGCATGGACGGGATGGAGCACACCGGCGCCACCAACCGCCTGGGCTACTCGCACACGGTCAGCCGCCTCGGCCGGGCGTACGACGACGTGATCGCCCTGTTCACCACGTCGGGGATGTCGATCACCCCGACCCTGTTCAACTCCACGGTCGTGCACGTGGACGACCCGGCGCTGGTCGAGGACCGCCGCACCCGCACCCTCTACCCGGCGTGGGAGTACCAGCTGCTGCTGGACCGGGTGGCGCAGGCCGCCGGCCCGGCCGGTGCGACCACCCGGGCGCTGCTGGCCGGCAACGTCGACATGCTGCTGCGGATCTCCCGCGGCGGCGGGTTCGTCATCGCCGGCACCGACGCCCCGCTGGACAACGTGGCCATCTCGCTGCACGCGAACCTGCGTGCGATGGTCGGCGGTGGCTTCACGCCGTACGAGGCGCTGGTCACCGCGACCCGCAACCCGGCCCGGTGGCTGGGCGCGGAGGACCGGCTCGGCGTCGTGCGGCCCGGCGCGCAGGCCGACCTGTCCTTCGTCCGCGGCGATCCGCTCGCCGACATCCGCGCGGCCGCGGACGTGGCGCAGGTGATGGTCGGCGGGCGGATGCACACCGTCGACGACCTGCTCGCGCCGTTCGACGGGTCCACGCAGCCACCCGCCGCTCCCGCGCTGGTCCGCGCGCCGGCCGGGCGGACCCGTGGCTGGCGGCTCGGCGACCACCCGCACGACCCGGCGCACTGGTGGCACGAGCCGGAGTGGCTGCACCGGGCGTGCTGCGAGGGGTGATCGCGGCCCGGGCCCGACACGGACGGCTCGGGGGGCGGCCGGGGGTGACCACGTAGCGCCGTCAGGCCCCCCGGATCCTCGACGTCGTCGACCTGCCCGACCCCACGCCGGGTGAGGGCCAGCAGCTGTTCGACGTCTCCACCGCCGGCGTGCACCACGCCGACACGCACCACGGCCCATCGCGGGAGGCAGACGAGAGCCACTGAGGACGGGGCGCTGTTGCTCCGGGGACGTCAGGCGCGCCCGACGCCAGCCGTCGGGGATGACCGGTCGCCCTCACGTCGCCGCGACGACGACCTTGACCTGTCCGGCTGCAGGGCGGACCGCGTGCTCGTAGGCCGACTGGGCGTCGTCCACCGGGAAGACGTGGCTGACGTAGCACTCCGCCAGCTCCGGGTGTTCGCGCAGGTACTGCTCGGCCTGGGCCAGCACCCGTCGTCGCTCCAGCGTGACCCCGGACCGCAGCGTCAGGTTCTTGCGCAGCATCAGTCGCATCGGCAGGGGGTAGACCAACTCGTCGGGGACGCCGAAGTAGAAGATCTCCCCGCCGAACGCCACGGCGTCGACCGCGTGGGACAGTGTGGCCGTCTGGTGGCCGACCGCCTCGACGACCAGGTCCGGGTGCTCCCCGGCGGGCAGCGACGCCGCCCACAGGTCGCTCGAAGCCCGCACCGGTTCGTCGACGCCGAACGTGGCGGCGACCGCTGACCGGTCGACCCGGTCGACTCCCACGACGTGCGCGGCACCGGCGGTCTTCGCGACGTGGGTGAACAGCAGCCCGATCGGTCCCTGGCCGATCACGGCGACCGTGCGGCCGGAGACCGGGCGCACCTGCTCCATGGCGTAGAGGACGCACGCGAGCGGTTGGAGCATCACGGCGGTGCGCGGCGGGAGCCGGCGGTCGTGCGTGTGCAGCCCGTCCCCGTCGCAGACGACGAGCTCGGCCAGGCCGTCGAAGCGGGGTGCCCACCCGACGACGTCGTCGCCCACCCGGACGTCGGGGTGCCGGGAGGCCACGACCGCGCCGGCGACCTCGTGCATCGGGAACCCCGGCGTGCCGAACTCGCGGGCGTCCGAGCCCACATCCGGGGAGACCCCGCCGCGGAAGAACGGCAGGTCGCTGCCACAGATGCCGCCGGCCGCCACCGCGACCAGCACCTCACCCGGCGCCAGCGCGGCCTCCCGCGGCACCGGGACGTCGATCGGCTCCAGCCGCTGCGGAGCCACCAACCGATGTGCCCACATGCTCGCCTCCTCCGCGCGCGACTCCAGCGGGATGACCGCCGGGCTTCGCTCCATCCTCTGCGCCGACCCGACATCCGCCGCGGTCAACCGTGCGCTGGAGGATGAGCGCCAGCGCCGGCGCCGCGCCGTACCCGGGCAGCCTCGGCCAGCTCGGCCAGCAGCACCTCGGTCGTCTCGGGATCGACGCAGGCGTCGGTGACGCTCTTGCCGTACTCCAGCGACTCGGGATGCCGGCGATCCAGGTCCTGCCTCCCCGCCACGAGGTTGCTCTCGACCATCACGCCGCGGATCGCCCGCTCGCCGGCTGCGAGCTGCCCTGCCAGGTCGCGCACGACGTCGATCTGGCGCAGGTGGTTCTTCTGACTGTTGCCGTGGGAGGCGTCGACCACGACCACTTCCGGCAGACCTCGCGCTGCCAGCTGACGCTTGGTGTCGGCGATGTGGCCCGCGGAGTAGTTGGGGCCGTCCTTGGTGCCACGGAGGATGACGTGGCCGGTGTCGTTGCCGGTCGTCGACAGCTGAGCGCTCACCCCGTGGTGGTCGACGCCCAGGAACTCGTGCGGCGCCCGGGCCGTCCTGACCGCCTGGATGGCGGCCTCGATGCTGCCCTCCGGCGAGTTCTTGAAGCCGATGACGGATGAGAAGCCGGACACCCGCTCCCGGGCGGTCTGGTCGGTGACGTTGCGCGCGCCGACGCCGTTGTAGGTGACCAGTCCGTTGACGTACTGCGGCGTGAGCGCGTTGAGCGGTTCAGCCGCGACCGGGACGCCCAGCTCCGTGATGCGGCACATGAGCATCCGGGTCGCGACCAGGCCGACGCTGATGCGGCTCGAACCGTCGAGGAACGGGTCGTAGGCGAACCCCTTCCAGTCGACCTCGGTCCTCGGCTTCTCCGTGTACGTCCGCATCAGGATCTCCAGGTCATCGCCGTGCCGCTCCCGCATGCGGCCGAGGAAGGCGGCGTACTCGAGGGCGGCGGCCGGGTCGTGGATGGAGCACGGGCCGGCGATGACGGCCACGCGGTCGTCGACACCACCGACGATGTCGGCCATGGCGCGACGCCCTGCCCGCGTCGTGCTGACGGACTCGGGCGACAGCGGGACGAC
>DASQNB010000188.1:0-4120 GCA_035645175.1 Geodermatophilus sp. | reverse complement strand
CTTCAGCGCCGCCGCCGGCGAGCAGAAGGAGATCGACGAGGACATCGGCGGCGACCTCGAGCTGCTGATCCAGGCCGTGGAGCTCGTCGTCACCAGCCAGTTCGGCTCGACGTCGATGCTGCAGCGCAAGCTGCGGGTCGGGTTCGCCAAGGCCGGCCGGCTGATGGACCTCATGGAGAGCCGCGGGATCGTCGGCCCGTCCGAGGGCTCCAAGGCCCGGGACGTGCTGGTCAAGCCCGACGAGCTCGAGTCGGTGATGTTCACGCTGCGCGGCACGGAGGGCTGAGCGAGGGACGAGTTCCCCTCGCCGTCCCGGTCCAGGCGGAGGAGCGGCCTAGGATGGACCGGTGACACCTCCGACCGACCCTGCCCGGACCGTGGCGGTGGTGACCCTCGGGTGTGCCCGCAACGAGGTCGACTCGGAGGAGCTGGCCGGCCGGCTGGCCTCCGGTGGCTACCGGCTGGTCGAGGACGCCGAGGGCGCGGACGCCGTCCTGGTGAACACCTGTGGCTTCATCGAGTCGGCCAAGAAGGACTCCGTCGACGCCATCCTGGCCGCCACCGATTCCGGCGCCCGGGTGGTCGCCGTCGGCTGCATGGCCGAGCGGTACGGCTCGGAGCTCGCCGGTGCGCTGCCCGAGGCGACGGTGCTCGGCTTCGACGACTACGCGGCGATCGGCGACCGGCTCGACGACGTGCTCACCGGCCGCCCGCTGGTCCCGCACGACCCGCGTGACCGGCGCACCCTGCTCCCGATCAGCCCCGCGGCCCGCACGGCAGCGGTCGGCGCCGGCGACGCCCCCGCCATCCCCGGGCACGGCTGGCTGCAGCGACGCCGGCTGGCGAGCGGCCCGTCGGCCGCGCTCAAGCTCGCCTCGGGCTGCGACCGGCGGTGCGCCTTCTGCGCCATCCCGGCCTTCCGCGGCTCGTTCGTCTCCCGCCCGCCGGCCGAGGTGCTCGGCGAGGCGCAGTGGCTGGCCGCCCAGGGCGTCACCGAGCTGGTCCTGGTCAGCGAGAACTCCACGTCCTACGGCAAGGACCTCGGCGACCTGCGCCTGCTGGAGCGGCTGCTGCCCCAGCTGGCCGCGGTCGAGGGCATCGCCCGCGTGCGGGTGGCCTACCTCCAGCCGGCCGAGCTGCGGCCGGGCCTGCTCGAGGTCATCGCCGGCGGGGGCGGGCCCGGCGCTGTCATCGCCCCCTACTTCGACCTGTCCTTCCAGCACTCCTCGCCGGCGCTGCTGCGCCGGATGCGCCGCTTCGGCGGCACCGACGACTTCCTCGCACTGATCGGGCGGGCCCGCGCGCTGGCGCCGGCCGCCGGCTTCCGCACCAACGTCATCCTCGGCTTCCCGGGGGAGACCGAGGACGACGTCGCCGAGCTCGAGCGCTTCCTCGTCGAGGGCCGGCTGGACGCCGTCGGGGTCTTCGGCTACTCCGACGAGGAGGGCACCGAGGCCATGGGGCTGCCGGGCAAGCTCGACCGGGCCGAGATCGACGCCCGCGTCCGGCGGATCACCGACCTGGTGGAGGAGCTCACCGCGCAGCGCGCCGAGGACCGACTCGGCGAGCGGGTCGAGGTGCTGCTCACCGAGGACCTGCCCGCCGACGATGGCCAGGTCGGGGGTGGGCGTGGCACGTGGGCCGGGCATGCCGCCCACCAGGACCCCGAGGCCGACGGGACGACGACGGTCACCGGGGTGCCCGCCGGTGCGGTCGCCGGTCAGCTGGTCGGTGCGGAGGTCGTCGGCACCGAGGGCGTGGACCTCGTGGCCACGGCACTGGTCCCCGCGGTGCGCCCATGAGTGCTCCGGCGGACCCGGCCGCCACGCCGCCGCAGTCGGCGCGGGTGGTCAACCTGCCCAACGCGCTGACCCTCGTGCGCCTGGCGTTGGTGCCGGTGTTCGCCGCCCTCCTGCTCGCCGACGGCGGGGTGGACGACGAGCGGCGCTACTGGGCAACCGTCGTCTTCGCGCTGGCGATCATCACCGACCGCTACGACGGGATGATCGCCCGGCGCAGGGGCCAGGTGACCGAGTTCGGCAAGCTCGCCGACCCGATCGCGGACAAGGCGCTGACCGGCACCGCCCTCATCGGCCTGTCGGTGCTGGCACTGTTGCCCTGGTGGGTGACGCTCACGATCCTCGTGCGCGAGGTCGGCGTGACCCTGCTGCGCTTCTGGGTGCTCCGCCACGGGGTGATCGCGGCCAGCCGGGGCGGGAAGGCCAAGACCGTCGTCCAGGCGCTGGCGATCGGGCTGTACACCCTCCCCCTCGACGGCCTGTTCGGCACCGCCCGCTGGTGGGTCATGGCCGTGGCCGTGGTGCTCACCGTGGTGACCGGTCTGGACTACGTCTACCGCGCCCTGGTGCTGCGCCGCACCAGCGCCCGGGCCATGCGCGCCGCGGCCGCCCGCCGCTCGGCCGGCCCGGCCGGCGGACCGCGGACCGACGCCGCCGCCTGAGAGAGGACCCCGTCCTCCCCACCCTTCGCAGGCTCAGGGCGGGGCCCGGGACGGGGCCGCCCCCGCCCCTGGCCCCGGCCCCGGCCCCGGCCCCGGCCCCGGCCCCGGCCCGAGGCTCACCCCGAGCGAGCGAGGGGTGAGGAGGCCGGGGTCCTTCTACCTGCAGGGGGCCGCCGTCCCCCCATCCCTCGCGGCCCGGGACGGGGCCACGGAAGAGGACCTCCGCTCGCGGCGTTACGCCCAGAGCGGACGTGCCCGGGATCGAGCGGTGGCCGTCAGGGGCCCCGCGTACCGTGAGCGCACGGCACCCTCCCGGGGTGCCGCCGCTTCCGCGAAGGCAGGACAGGAGACGGCGATGACGCTGCTGCGCACCCAGCTCGGGACGACCCTGCGCGGCCACCGGCTGCGCCAGCGTCGGACGCTGCGCGACGTCTCCGGCGCCGCCCGGGTGAGCCTGGGCTACCTCTCGGAGGTCGAGCGGGGGCAGAAGGAGGCGTCCTCCGAGCTGCTCGCCTCGATCTGCGACGCACTCGACGTCGAGCTCGCCGACCTGCTCGCCGAGGTCAGCCTGGGCCTGCGTGGCGAGGACGGCCGCCTGCGCCCGCTGGTCCCCGCGACCGTCCCCGCCGAGGAGGCCGCGCCGGCCGCTTCCGGCGAGCAGCCCACCCCCGAGCCCGCGCTCGCGCTGGTCGGTGGACCGGCCCGCGGCGGCCGCCCGGCCGGCGCGGTGTCGCTGGCGGCCTGAAAGAGGACCCTCCTGCCCCCCGCCACTCGCATGCTCGCGGCGGGACCCTGCAGGGGGGCCGGACGGCGTGCTGCCGGCCGTCGAGTTCGGCCGGAGCACCGCGCTCCCGCCGTCCTGACCTGCCCGTGCGGCTCCGCCGCTGCACGTCCCGTGCCGGTCGCGCACCGAGCCGGTGCGGCGTGGGAGGGTGACGGTCCGGCACCGCCCCGCCGGGGCGTCGGCCGCTGTCGCGACCAACGGAGCTCGTCGTGCGGTACCTCTTCCGTCCACCGGCCACCGACGGTGCGGGCCTGCTGAGCCTGCCCTTCCACCTGCCGCTCGAGCAGTGGGACCCCGAGCTGCTGCTCGAGGTGCCGCAGCGCGGCATCTCACGGCACGTCGTCCGCTTCACCGCGCAGGGCGGGCACGTCTACGCGCTCAAGGAGATCCCCGAGCGGCTGGCCCGCCACGAGTACGCGTTGCTGGGTCAGTTCGAGGAGGAGGGGCTGCCGTCGGTGTCGGTGCTCGGCATCTGCGTCGACCGCCCCGACGAGCAGGACGCCGTCCTGGTGACCCGCTACCTCGAGTACTCGATGTCCTACCGGTACCTGTTCTCCCGCCCCCACGGCGAGCACTCCGCCGAGCAGTTGCTCGACACCATGGTCGTGCTGCTGGTGCGGCTGCACCTGGCCGGCGTCTTCTGGGGTGACTGCTCGCTGTCCAACACCCTCTTCCGGCTCGACGCCGGCGCCTTCACCGCCCACCTGGTCGACGCCGAGACCTCCGAGCGGCATCCGCAGCTGAGCCCCGGCCAGCGGCGCTACGACGTCGACCTCGCCCGCGAGCGGGTCGGTGCCGAGCTGCTCGACCTGCAGTTCGGCGACCTGCTGCCGGCCTACGTCGACCCCATCGAGGTCGCCGACAGCCTGCCGGTG
>DASQNB010000187.1:0-1858 GCA_035645175.1 Geodermatophilus sp. | reverse complement strand
CGAGCCGGACGCGCTCGTCGGCCTGCTCGTGGACCGGCGCGTCGTCCGCACGCAGCTCATGCGCCGGACGCTGCACCTGGTCACCGCCGAGGACTGCCTCACCCTCCGGCCGGTCCACCAGTCGATGCTGGTCGCGCGCATGCTCGGCACGCTCGGGCGCCGGCTGCCGGGGGTCGACCTCGAGGCGCTCAGCGCCGCCGGTGCGGCGCTGTTCACCGAGGAGCCGCGGACGTTGCCCGAGGTGGGCCGCCTGCTGGGCGACCGGTGGCCGGGTGCCACCGCGCGGGACCTCGGCGACGCCCTCTCCACCCTGGTGCCGCTGGTGCAGACGACGCCGCGCGGGTTGTGGCGCCGGCAGGCCCCGGCCCGCAACACGACCGTGCAGGCCTGGCTCGGGCGCGACCTGGCGGACGGAGATCAGGACGAGGTGCTCGCGGCGATGGTGCTGCGCTACCTCAGGGCCCACGGGCCGGCCGCGAGTGCGGACCTGCGGGCGTGGAGCGGTCTGAGCGGTCTGCCGGCCGTCGTCGCCCGGCTGCGACCCCAGCTGCGCACCTACCGGGACGACCGCGGTCGCGAACTGCTCGACCTGCTCGATGCCCCGCGCCCCGACGGGGACCGGAGCGCACCGGTCCGCTTCCTGCCCGCCTTCGACAACGCCGTCCTGGGCTACGACGACCGGTCCCGGGTCATCGGCGACGAGCACCGCGGCCTGAGCGTGGCCGGGGCACGGTTCGTGCTGGTCGACGGCTTCGTGGCCGCGACCTGGACCACCAGCGACCGCGAGGACGGTGGGGTCGAGGTGACGGTCCGGCCGCTACGGGACCTGACTTCCTCCGAGCGGGCGGACGTCGAGGCCGAGGGAGCTGGCCTGGCCGCCTTCCTGGGCGACGGGACGCCCGGCTCGCTCACCGTGGCGACCGCCTGACCCGGCAGCGCTCAGCCATCGAGCCGGCCTCGACCCGCTGGTCGGAGGACCAGCCGGTCGTGGTCACCGGCGGAGGCGCTGGGTGCCTGACCGGCCGGGCTGGTGCCGGTGTCCGACCGACGGTGCGGGTTGGCGCGCCACCTGCTGGGTAGCTGCGGGCGACGGCCGTCGACGCGGCCGCCCGGCCGCTCACGACAGGGGACGACCATGACACTGCCCGATCGGGACGCGGCGAGGGACTGGCTCGGCAGGACGGTGGTCGACCGCGACGGCGCCGAGATCGGGGTGTGCGCCGCCCTGCTGGCCGACGAGGCGACCGGGCTGCCGGAGTGGATGTACGCCGAACGCGACGAGGAGACCGTGGTGGTCCCGCTCCTCGACGCGACCGAGGACGGTGGCCGGGTGCAGGTCACGGTCACCCGGGCCGATGCCGACAGCGCGCCACGGTTCGGTCCCGCGCGGGAGCTGTCCCAGGACCAGGAGGCGGTGCTCTACCGGCACTACGGGATCGAGTACTCGACGACCACCTCGGACAGCCTCCTGCCGACCGAGGCCGAGCCGACCGAGTCCGCACCGGACGTGGCCGCACCGGACATGACCGCTTCGACCGAGCCCGAGCCGACCGAGGTCCAGCCCACCGAGGTCGAGCCGACCGCGGCCGCACCGACCGAGGCCGCAGCGGACGCGACCGTCGGTCAGCCTGTCGCGAGCGGCGCCGCGGGGCGCGGTCGCGGGGTGGCGGCCGCCGTGGCGGTGCTCGCGGGTCTGGCAGCAGCCGTCGTCGCGGCAGTGCGCCTGCGCCGGGGGTCGACCCTCGGGTTGGAGAGGCTCCGGCGACGCCGGACTCCCCCGCCGAGGTCGGCTGCGCGCCGTGCCCTCGCCGGCACAGCCGCCGCCCGCGCTCGAGCCGTGCAGGCCGCAGCGGCAGCC
>DASQNB010000186.1:0-3375 GCA_035645175.1 Geodermatophilus sp. | reverse complement strand
GAGGTCGGCAGCGAGGACTGGTGGGAGGCGGTGCGCACCGTGCGGCAGGTCAACGCCGACCACATGAGCGAGGAGGAGACGGACTTCTTCCCTCCGTTCAAGGAGGCCGTCGACGACGAGCAGCGCGAGGCCCTCGGGATGCGCTGGTTGGCATTCCACGACGAGCACGAGCAGGCTGACGGGCTGTCCGGCGGGGACGCGGAGGTGGCCGAGGTGGTCGCGACCGAGGTGCCGGAGGGCGACCCGTCTCTGTGAGCACGCCGTCCCTCTCCCAGGAGGCTGGCCGTCCGGCCGGACACCTGGTCGCCACAGCTCAGGAGCTCGCGGTGGTGCGCCGGGCAGGCATCCCGGTAGCCGAGCTCCCGCGAGGTCGCCGCGCACGCCCTACGCGCGCTGGACGTCCTGGGGCCCTGGCGCTCTGCTCGAATTCGGTGCCACGAGCTGTCGAGCTCGGTGGGATGCGCGATCCGTAGATCACGCGGTGACCGCTGGATGCCAGCCGTGCTCCGGGAGCGGATCCGACCTTGCCACTACCCGAGGACCACCGAGTTCATGGTTCTTCCTGCTGCGAGAAGGGCCGTTGGTGCCGGTCGTGGATGCGCCTCATCGCGAGGCCATCCGGAAGACGGGCCAACCGATCTCGGTGCGCCAGGTGGCCGGGTCGGGAGCATCGCGCGGACCGACCAGGTAGGTCTCCCGTACCGGGCCGGCCACGGCCAGTGCGTTGGCCACCACCCACGTGCCGAGTTCGCCGTACGTGACGTCGATGTCGCCGTGCTCTCCGACGTGGATGGTGACGGCGAGTTCGACGGCCGGCAGGGTGACCGGGTGCACCCGGCCGCTGCGCGGGGGTTCCGCCGTCGGCCGGTACACGAGCACGTGCCCGTGGCCGTCCTCGAACAGCGCGTTGTCGTACAGCCCTCCCGGAACACCGGTGGGCACGTCGACCACGGCGTCCAGCTCGGCCATGGCCCCGGCGTACCAGGCGATGACCTGGTCGTGGTCCACATCGTCCTCGACGGCGGCCACCGTGGTCGGCGGCACGGCGCGCAGCTCGACGTCCAGCGGGGCCGCTTCGGGCCTCAGCAGCCGGCGCAGCGACGCCACCGCGGCGCGGGTCCGATCCAGCTCCGACTCGAGTCGCTGCAGGTGGTCGGCGACGAGGGCGGCACGTGCTCCCGGGTCGGGGGAGCGCAGGATGCGTTGGACGTCGGGCAGGGGCACGTCGAGCTCGCGCAGCCGGTAGATGACCTGGGCGGTCGGGATCTGGTCCGCACCGTAGTAGCGATAACCCGTCGCGGAGTCCACGGTCCCGGGCTCGAGCAGGCCGGCGTCGTGGTAGCGGCGCAGTGTCCGCACGCTGAGGTGGGTCAGCCGCGAGAACTCGCCGATCGACATCACGCGTGCACTGTGCACTCTCTCCCCGCGGGAGAGTCCAGTGCTTGACCCTCCCGCGGCGGGAAGTCGCACGGTCGGTGCATGACGACACCGACCACGATCCAGCCCGGCCAGCTCCCGGCTCCGGTCAGGGACTTCCTCGCCGCGCACTCCGCCCGCGACGCCGACACCGCCATCCGTGCCTTCGCGCCGAACGCCCTCGTGACCGACGAGGGGCACACCTTCCGCGGGACCGAGCAGATCCTCGGCTTCCTCCGGCACTCGGGGTCGGAGTTCACCTACACGACCGAGCTGACCGGGGCCCAGCGTGTCGGCGACGAGCACTGGGTGGCGGTCAACCACCTGGAAGGGAGCTTCCCTGGTGGCGTCGTCGACCTGGCCTACCGCTTCACCATGGACGGCGATCTCATCGCGGAGCTGGTCATCGCCCCTCGATGACCTCTGCCCAGCGCTCAGTCCTCCGCATGGTCGTACTGAGCGACGGCTGCGTGGCCCCGGAGCGAACCGAACAGGGGGACCCGCAGGCGCGATGACCGGTATGTGGCCATCAGCACGAGCAGTCGCGCTCGTCCGGCTTCGACGCCGTGCCCATGCAGACCGCAGCAACCGCGCTGCGGCATCGAACCGGGCGGCGTCACCGCCCACGACTGGAGAGGAACCACCTCGTGTCCCTCAGCACTGCAGCTCGCCTCACGGACGCGACCAGGCCCACGGTCGTGCTCGTCCACGGGGCCTTCGCCGAGTCGTCCAGCTGGAACGGCGTGATCGAGTACCTCGCGAACGACGGCTACTCCGTCATCGCAGTGGCCAACCCGCTGCGGGGCCTGCACAGCGACGCCGAGTACCTCCGAAACACCCTGGCCGGCGTGAACGGCCCGATCGTGCTCGCCGGTCATTCCTACGGCGGGACCGTGATGAGCGAGGCCGCCGACGGCAACCCCCAGGTGAAGGCGCTCGTGTACGTCGCCAGCTTCAGCCTCGAGGAGGGCGAGAGCACCGGCGAGCTGGCCGGGAAGTTCCCCGGCAACGAGCTGGGTCCGGCGCTGAGCCCGGTGCCCGTCCGCGGTCCCGACGGGGGAACCGTGGACGACCTCTACATCCAGCAGGAGAAGTTCCGGGAGGTCTTCGCCGCGGACGTGCCGGAGGAGGCCGCCGCACTGATGGCCGTCACGCAGCGGCCGATCGTCGCCGACGCGCTCGGCGACAAGGCGACGAAGGCCGCCTGGAGAACCATCCCCTCCTGGAACCTGGTCACGGTCCAGGACCTCGCCGTCCCGGCTGAGTCCCAGCGCTTCATGGCCGAGCGGGCGAGATCGCACACTCTCGAGGTCGATGCCTCCCACGCCGTCACGGTTTCTCAGCCCCTCGCCGTCGCCCGGCTGATCGACGAGGCCGCTCGCGCGACCGTCGGCTGAGGGGACGGCCAGGGCAGCAGGGCACGCCCGGTCGTTCGGACTGGATACGGCGGGTCCAGCAGCGATCCGGCCTGGGAGTCAGGCCCGTCGCCCAGGTGGTGCACGGCGCCGTCCGGGGCACCCATGCCCCTGCAGAGCCGACCGGCCTGACGGAGGTGTTGACCAGACGCGGGCGGCGCCACAGGCCTCGATGTCCCGCCGTATTCGGAAGACCCCAGGTCAGTCGGCCGACAGGCGGTGGTGGGTGTCGGCGTAGTCCACCGCGCACGAGGAGATGTCGTAGAGGGTCTGGCCCTCGCCGGAGACGGGGTCGAAGAGGTCGACGACGTCGAGGACCTCGGGCCCGCCGAAGCGGGTGATCTGCACGGCTCGCATGCCGGTGAGGCCAGGCCGGGCTCCGTACCGCTCGACGGCGTCCCCGTTCCACCGGCTGTGGTTGGCTCACTGACGCGTGCCGAGCCTCCCGAGCTGCGGGCGGCCCCGTCGGGTCCCGACGGTCGGTGACGACGAGGAGGCGCATCATTCCGGCTGACCAGATCCTGGACGTCGCGACGCGGATCGC
>DASQNB010000185.1:0-4051 GCA_035645175.1 Geodermatophilus sp. | reverse complement strand
GCGCGCTTGGCGGCGAAGATCACGAGGCCGTACTTGCTGCTGGTGCGCTCGAGCAGCTCGTCGATCGGCGGGTTGGTGATGCCCTCGGGGGCAGGTGCGACTCCGGACACGGGCGGGCGTGCTCCTCAGATCGGTTCGGCGGACGGCGGTGCGGCGGCCCGCTGCTCGTGGGCGCCACTGCTCCGGAGGGACCCGGGCGACGGCGCAGTCAGCAATCCTACCAACTCGTCGGCAGCGCGGGTCACGTCGTCGTTGACGACCACCACGTCGAACTCCCCGGCGGCGTCCAGCTCCGCCTGCGCGATGGCCAGCCGCCGCTCCTGCACCGCCGGGGGCTCCGAGCCCCGGCCGGCCAGCCGGCTCTCCAGCTCGGCCCACGACGGCGGGGCCAGGAAGACCAGCAGGGCACCGGCGTCGCGGTCCCGGACCTGCCGGGCGCCCTGCAGCTCGATCTCCAGCAGCGCAGGAGCCCCGGTGGCGAGACGCTCGCGCACGGGGGCCATCGGCGTGCCGTAGCGGTTGCCGGCGTACTCGGCCCACTCGAGCAGGCCGTCCTCGGCGATCAACCGGTCGAACTCGGCGTCGCTGACGAAGTGGTAGTGCACGCCGTCGACCTCACCGGGGCGGGGCCGGCGGGTGGTGGCCGACACCGACACCCACACCTCGGGGTACCGGTGCCGGACCTCCGCCACGACCGTGCCCTTGCCGACCCCGGAGGGGCCGGAGAGCACGGTCAGCCGTGCCGGGGCGTGCTCTTCGGCAGCAGGTGCCACTCGTCGTCGTCCTCGACCTCCGGGTGCCTGGCCCTGCGGGTCAGCCCTGGACGGAGACCTGCTCGGCGGCGACCTTCTCGCCGCCGAACTCCGTCTCGAGGGCCCTGCGCTGGTTGGCACCCAGACCGCGCACCCGGCGGGTCGGGGAGATCTCGAGCCGCTCCATGATCTTCGCAGCCCGGGCCTTGCCCACACCGGGCAGGGACTCCAGGACCGCGGAGACGCGCATCTTGCCGATCACCTCGTCGGTCTCGCCCTGGCGCAGGACGTCACCGACCGTGGCGCCCTTGCTCTTGAGCCGCTCACGCAGCTCGGCTCGGGCCTTGCGGGCGGCCGCCGCCTTCTCCAGTGCCGCGGCACGCTGTTCGGGGGACAGGTCAGGGAGGGGCATGGTGCGACCCAATCTGTCGTCGCCGGCCTCGGGTTCGACCGGCGGGGGGCTCGGACTGTGTCGGGGGGAGGACTCACTGCTGAGCCTGTCGGCCAACCTAGCTCTCGCTATATGCGCAGGTCACGCCCGTCTGAACCCCTTGTCTCCAACTTTAGGTGAGCCCACGGTCACGCTACGTCACAGCCGACCGTCACAGAGCGTCATCTGCGCAGGTCAATGGGGATTGCGGGCCCGTCCGACGCCGGTCGGCCCCGGACGGTACCGGTCCGACACGCCGAGGCCGACACGCCGATGGCATCCGGAAAACGCCTGGTGAGCGGCCGGACTGGCCGGTTCAGGAGTGGGTCACGCCCCGCCGCCGGCCAGCTCGGCGACCCACCGCCCCGCAGCGGCACGCAGTGCCGCCGGGTCGGGGCCGGCGGCGAGCACGTCGCGGGAGACCGTCGGGACGACGGCGGCATCGCGGCCGAACAGCCGGCGCAGGTCGGCCACCGAGCCGCCCTGGGCACCCAACCCGGGGGCCAGCACCGGGCCGCCGAGGCCGGTGAGGTCGACGTCCAGCTCGCGCAGCGTGGCCCCCACGACCACGCCGAAGGAGCCGGTCGCAGCGCCGAACCGGCCGGCCAGGTCCCGCACGGCGCCGGGGTCGGGCGGCGGGTCGCCGACGACCCAGCCGGGGGTGTTCCAGCCGCGCACGGTGTCCACGACGACCTGGGCGACGCTCTTCTCCCCCGCCAGCGCGTGCTGCAGCGTCCCGGCGTCGGGGTTGGAGGTGCGGGCCAGCACGAACAGCCCCCCGCCGTGCTGCCGGGCGGTGTCGACGGCCGGCTGCAGCGCGCCGGGCCCGAGGTAGGGGCTGACGGTGAGGGCGTCGGCGGCCATCGGGTGGTCCGGTCGCAGGTAACCGGCGTAGGCGTCCATCGTCGAGCCGATGTCGCCGCGCTTGGCGTCCAGCAGCACCAGCGCCCCGGCCGCGCGGGCGCGGGCGACGCCGTCCTCCAGCACGGCCAGGCCACGGGAGCCGTGCCGCTCGTAGAAGGCCAGCTGCGGCTTGAGGACGGCGACGGTGCCGGCGAGGGCCTCGACGACGGTGTCGGTGAACCGGGCCAGGCCCTCGGGGCTGTCGGGCAGCCCCCAGCGCTCCAGCAGCGGCACGTGCGGGTCGATGCCCACGCACAGCGGGCCGCGGGCGGCGACGGCGTCGGCGAGCCGCTGCCCGAAGGGGGCCCTCACCGGGCCGGCTCCAGCGCTCGGGGCAGCGTCTCCCCCAGCGCGGCGATGCAGTCGCGGGCCAGGTACGGGTTGGCGAAGGCCCCGGCGGCCGACTGCACGGCGTCGGCGCCGAGGGCGAACAGCGCCGCGAAGGAGGCCGGGTCGGTGACCCCGCCCATCGCCAGGACGTCGAAGTGCCGGCCGCCGGCCTCGCGCAGGGCGACCAGCCGCCGGGTGAGGTCCAGGGCGGAGTCGCGCACCGCGACGCCGGACAGCCCGGCCAGCTCCCGGCCGGGGAAGGTGGGCGCGCCGTCGCTGCGCACGACCCGGCTCTGCAGGGTGTTGATGCCCGCGACGCCGTCGACCAGGGGCGCGAGCCGGGGCACCAGCGCGGCCAGCTGCGGCCCGTCGAGCCAGGACAGCTTGGCGACCAGGCCGGTGCGGTCGTCCAGCGCGCGGCGCACGCCCTCCACGACGGCGACGGTGGCCTCGGCGTCCAGGCACAGCGGCGGCTCGACCCCCGCGGCGGACGTGCTGAGCGTGTTCGGGCAGGAGAGGTTCAGCTCGACGACGGGCGCACCGGCCTCCTGCGCGAGCCGGGCGGTGCGGGCGAAGTCGTCGACCAGGCCGGTCCCGTCGCCCTCCCCCATCACGCTGACCAGGAGCAGCTGGTCGTCGTCCAGGACCGCGAGGGACCGCTCGAGGTCGGCCATCCACTCCTCGGGCGCCAGGGACGGGACGCCGAAGGAGTTGACCGTGCTGACGTCCGGCGCGCCCGGCGCCACCCAGTCCCACGGGTCCGAGGTGACCTCGGCGGCCGCACCCGGCGGGAGGCTCGTCGTCTCCCGCGGCGCGAAGGTCCAGTTGGGCTGCGCGTTGGGCTCGTGCGCCCGGCTGCGGACGGTCTTGTAGGTGAGCACGCTGTAGCCGTTGCCGGCGTTGTGGCGGACCCACTCCTCGCCGCCGTTCAGCACGCAGGCGGGCACGCCGATCGGGAAGCCGACCTCGCGGCCGAGCACCCGCCAGCGCCGCCCGCCCGCGACCGGCCGCTCGGCCAGCCGCGGGCCGACCGGCCGCCCCAGGTTGTCCCGGTAGGAGCCGAGGACGTCGTAGACCGGCGTGGCCACGCCGGCGGCGGCGAGCACCCCCGCACAGCCGGCGAAGGAGGCCACCCGGGTGAGCAGCGGCAGGTCCTCGTCCCCGGCCTCCCCCGCGGCGAGCCGGGCGGCCAGCCCGCGGGCCGCCGCGGCGAGCGCGTCGAGCTCGGGCTGCGGCGGCCGAGCGAAGCGGGTCACCCCCGCGAGGAACGCCGCGGGCAGGCCGTCGACCAGCCCGCGGCGGACCAGCTCGTCACGCACCCGCCCGACGGTGCCGTCCGCGCGCGGGGGGCCGCTCACGGGCGCGCGGCCAGGGAGGCCGTGAGACCGGCCGTGAGATTGGCATGGACCTCCTGCAGGCTGCGGACGCCGATGTCGCCGCGGCGCAGCGCCTCGACACCCTGCACCGCGGCGGCCATGCCCGGCACCGTGGTGATGCACGGGACGCCGGCCGCGACGGCGGCGGTGCGGATCTCGTAGCCGTCCAGCCGCGGCCCGCTGTTGCCCGGCGAGCCGAACGGGGTGTTGACCACCATGTCGACGTCGCCGGCGAGGATCCGCTCGACGCAGTTGCCGGG
>DASQNB010000184.1:0-3919 GCA_035645175.1 Geodermatophilus sp. | reverse complement strand
TGGCGGGACTACTTCGTCCAGCAGGGCCGGTGGGCGCGGGGCACCGACGAGGTCGTGCTGCGCCGGTTCTGGCGGGTGGCCCGGCGGCTGACGTTCTGGCGGCGGGCGCACTACGGGCTGCTGATGTCCTACTACCCGGCGACCGCGATCAGCTGGGTCCTCGGCGTCACCAACCTGGTCGCCTATCTGCTGACCGGCGTCGCCGGCCTGCTGGTGTCCGCGCAGCTGTGGCTGATGCTCTACGTCAACGCCGCCGTGCTGCAGGTGGGCGTCTACTTCTGGAACCGCCGGCACAACGTCAGCCCGCACGAGGAGGAGGGCTCCTCGGGCGTCAGCGGGATGGCGATCTCGGTGATGTCCACGCCGCTGTACGTCAGCGCGCTGTGGGCCGCCGTCCGCAACCGCAACATCGCCTTCGCCGTCACCCGCAAGGGCGCCGTCAGCGGTGACCGGCTCGGCTCCTTCACCAGGCACCTGCAGTGGGCCGCCCTGCTGCTCGCCGCACTGGTGGCGTCCGAGGTGCTCGGCAACACCCACCCGGCGATCCGCGCCTGGGCGGTGCTGAGCCTCGTCATGTGCCTGTTCCCCGTCGCGGTCTGGGCCACCGCGCGGCTGCGGACGCGCCTGCGCCGGGTCGCCCGGACGCCGTCCCCGCTGGCCCTGCCCACCCCGGAGGTCGTCCGCACGGTCGCGCCCCGCACGCCGGCCGTCACGTTCGTCGGCAACCGCGTGGTCGACGTCCCCCTGACCCAGGAGAGCTCCCGATGAACCGCCGCAAGCCCCGGCCGCTGCGCCGGCTGCGCAACGCCACGCTGATCTCCGTCACCGTCGCCGGGCTGGTCGCGGCCAACGGCCCCGTGGTCGCCGCCACCGTGGACCAGGCCTACACCGACTACCAGCGCAGCCGGCCGGACTACCAGGCCGAGTACGGCTCCTGGGAGACCATCGAGCTGCCCGAGGAGTACCGGGGCCAGGCCGTCCACGCCGCGCTGCTGCACACCGGCAAGGTGCTGCTGATCGCGGGGTCGGGGAACGACGTGCAGGACTTCGAGGCCGGCACCTTCCGGACCATCGTGTGGGACCCGGTCAGCGGGGAGGCGAAGGAGGTCCCGACCCCGGAGGACCTCTTCTGCTCCGGGCACGCCTACCTGCCCAACGGCAACCTGCTCATCGCCGGGGGCACGAGGAAGTACGAGGTCCTCGCCGACGACGTCACGCGTGCCGCCGGCGTCCTCACGGTGAAGAACGAGCGGCTCGACGGCCCGGTGACCCTGCCCGCCGGCAGCCGCTTCACCGCGCGCGGCAACACCTACCTGTCGACCGCCGAGGTCGTCGTCCCGGCGGCGCACACGATGCCCGACGGCACGCACATGGCCGGCCAGCAGGACGTCTGGATCCAGGCAGAGGCAGAGGGTGAGCAGTACGTCGTCACGGAGGGCCAGCAGTTCCAGGTCGAGGGCCTCGACCCGCAGGAGCGCAGCACCCTCTACGGCCAGGGGGACACCATCACCCTGGACAAGCAGAACTACCGGGGCCTCGACGCCTCCTACGAGTTCGACGTCGCCACCGAGACCTACCGGCGGACCGGGCGGCTGAACGAGTCCCGCTGGTACCCCACGCTCGTCGGCCTGGACGGCGGCCGGGTGCTGGCCGTCTCCGGTCTCGACGAGCACGGCAAGGTCCTCGACGGGGAGAACGAGGTCTACGACCCGGCCACCCGGACCTGGGAGGCGGCGCCCCAGCTGGAGCGCTACTTCCCGACCTACCCCGGCCTGCACCGGCTCGCCGACGGCTCCCGCGTCTTCTACAGCGGCGCCAACACCGGCTACGGCCCGGCCGAGGAGGGCCGCCAGCCCGGCATCTGGGACCTGGACGACAACAGCTGGCAGGACGTGGAGGGCCTCCGCGACCCGGGGTTCAACGAGACCAGCACGTCGTTCCTGCTCGCGCCCGCGCAGGACCAGCGGGTGGCGCTCGTCGGCGGCGGCGGGGTCGGCGACAGCGAGGAGTCCACGGCGCGGTTCGACGTCGTCGACCTCACCGAGCCCGAGCCGCGGTACCGGCCGGCCGCCGACTACCCGAGCCCGGCGCGGTACGTCAACGCGGTCACGCTGCCCGACGACTCCACCCTGCTCACCGGCGGCTCGGTGGGCTACCGCGGCAACTCGCAGAGCGACCTGCACCTGACGACGATGTACGACCCGGAGACCGGCCACCTGCACGACGCGGCGCCCAACGAGGTGGGTCGCAACTACCACGCCACCGCGCTGCTGCTGCCCGACGGGCGGGTCATGACGATGGGCTCGGACCCGCTGTTCTCCGACGAGGACAACACCATCCCCGGGACCTTCGAGACCCGGATCGAGATCTACTCCCCGCCGTACCTCTTCGCCGGCGACCGCCCGGCCCTGACCTCCGCGCCCGAGGAGATCAGCCGGGGGAGCAGCTTCACCGTCGCCACCGACGGGGCCGACGTCGCCGCGGCCCGGCTGCTGCGCCCCAGCGCGGTGACCCACCAGACCGACCCCGAGCAGCGGTCCGTCGCGCTCGACGTGCGGCCGGCGGCGGAGGCCTGCCCGGAGACGGCGGCCGCCGACCACGCAGCGGCCGGGCACGCCGCCGGCTGCCCGGACGGCTGCTGCGGCAGCGGGACCTACGAGCTGGGCGTCCCCGAGGAGGAGGGCCTGACCCCGTCCGGCTGGTACATGTTGGTGGTGCTCGACGACGAGGGCGTGCCCTCCCCGGCCCGGTGGGTGCACGTCGGATGAGGACGCGACTGCACCGACGACGTGCCGTCCGGACCGCGGTGCTGGCCGCTGCCGCCGGCACCGTGGTCGCCTGCGGCGGTGCTCCGGAGCCCGAGCGCGCCGACGAGTCGAGCCGGCTGGCGGGGGAGGAGCTGTGGCTCAACCCCGAGGGCCACGGTCCCGTCGCGGTCCAGCAGGCACTCGCCGAGGGGCGGACCGCCGACGCCGAGGCGCTCGAGCCCCTGGCCGGGCAGCCGACCGCCACCTGGGTCGCCACCCCGGAGAACCCCTATCCGGCGGTGCTGGAGGTGTCCGAGGCCGCGGCCGCCGCCGGGGAGCTGCCCGTGCTGGTGGCCTACAACGTGCCCGGCCGGGACTGCGGCTCCTACTCCGCCGGAGGTGCCGCGGACGTCGACGCGTACCTGGCGTGGGTGGGCAGCTTCGCGGCGGCCCTCGGGGACCGTCCGGCGGTCGTCGTCCTGGAGCCGGACGCCGTCCCGCAGGCCGTCGTCGGCTGCGCGGGTGTGGACCCCGCGGCGCGCTACGACATGCTCGCGCAGGCCGTGGAGATCCTCGACCGGCAGCCGGGGGCCCGGGTCTACCTGGACGCCGGGAACGCCACCTGGGTGGACGAGCTGCCCGAGCTCGCCGACGCGCTGCGGCGCAGCGGCATCGACCAGGCCGAGGGTTTCGCCCTCAACGTCTCCAACTACGAGACGACCGAGGTGAGTGCGGAGTACGGGCTGGAGCTGTCCCGGGAGCTCGAGGAGGGCGCGCCCGCCGGGACGCCCCCCGCCCACTTCGTCATCGACACCAGCCGCAACGGCGCCGGTCCACCGGAGAGCGCGGCCGGCAACGAGGGCCGCTGGTGCAACCCGCCGGGGCGGGAGCTCGGCGAGCCGCCGACCACGTCGCCGGACCTGCCCCGCGTCGACGCCCTGCTGTGGATCAAGCAGCCCGGTGACTCCGACGGCACCTGCGGCGGTGGCCCGCCCGCCGGTCAGTGGTGGCCCGAGGCGGCCGCCGAGCTCGTGGCGGACGCGGGTTGACCCCGACCGTTGCCGGTGTTCTCCCCGGACTGCCGGCCCGGTAGCACCGGCGACCCACGGGGAGCACTGGGACGGGGGACGGGGGCGGCGCCCGTGCGCCCGGTCGGGTGCCGCCTCGCGACG
>DASQNB010000183.1:0-5050 GCA_035645175.1 Geodermatophilus sp. | reverse complement strand
GCGGGCCCCTGCACGAGGGCCGCTGCCCAGGTGGATGCGGTCAGGCTCCGACCTCGGCCGACGGACGGCGCCGGGCGCGGACGACGGCGACCCCGCCGACTCCGGAGAGGACCAGCAGCCCGGCACCGGCGGCGGCCGGCGCCGACCCGCCGGAGCCGGCCTCGACCCCGGCCGTCGTCACGCCGGTGTTCGAGCGCAGCCCGGCGTTGAGGACCACCGGCTGCGGGGCGGGGATCTCGGTCGGGCCTCCGGTCGGCGGGGTGGCGGCCGGCGGCGCCTGGGCGGGGAGCACGTGCAGCTCCACGTCCACGATGGCGATGGCTCCACCGGAGGTGGCGTCCCCGAGCTGGACGGAGAGCTGGTGGTCCCCCGCCCGCAGGCCGCCCGGGAGCGTCACGGTGGCGTCCCAGGGCCCCGATGCCGAGAAGAGGGCCGGGTCGTCGCTGAGCACGAGGGGTTCCCAGCTCGAGAGCCCGTAGCCGGAGACGTCGAGCAGCGACACCTCCGCGGTCTCCAGGGTGCCCGTGTCGAGCCCGCGCAGCACCGAGGTCGGCGGCACGGTGAGCGCGAACGAGGTGCCGGCCGTCACCGTCGAGGTGGGACAGCGCGTGGCCGCCATGACCGGGCAGAGCTGTTCGGCGAACGCGACGGGCTGCGGCTCGAGCTCCACGACGGGCGGGGCGTCGCTGCTGAGCTCCAGCTGGTAGTCCGGGGACGGCACGACGTCGTGGCCGTCCAGGGACGTGATGCCCTCGGCGTGCAGCCAGCCGATGGGGCCGTCGTCCCCGTCGTCGGTGGGCAGGGTGACGCCGTACCGGCCGGGGCCCAGGGGACTGACCACCAGCCCGTCTGGCCCCGGGGTGGTGGTGGAGTAGGTGCGCGTGGATTCGCTCTCGGCGTCCGGGGAGAGGTCGAGGTGGACGTCCATGGCGCTGCCGTCGAGCCGGTCCGGGAGCTGGAGGACGACCTGGCCGCCCCAGGCCGCCGGCAGGGGCGTGAAGGCGAAGTCCTCGGGGTCGATGGGCGAGGCGCTGTGGTTCTCGACGCCGTCGAGGTAGATGGTGACGTCCGCCGGGTCCAGCGGGATGGTGACGGACCCGGCCGCACCGGCGGGGCCGGCGCCGAGCACGGCGGAGGTCAGCACGGCCAGACCCACCACGCCGGCTCGGGCAGTGCCCCGGCGGCCGGAGGGGGTGCGGAGCGGGAGCGTGGGCATGGGGCGCCTCTCGTGGTACGGGGCGCTGCGCTCGCGCCGTGGACGGTCGACCCGGGATCGCCGGGTCGGGGTGCAGGACCACGACACGGCCGGTCGTGGCGGGGGTGCGGACCCGGGGAGGTCCGACGAAGAGCTCCCCGGGTCGCGGCGGGACGTGGGCCAGGAGCCGGCGACCGGCACCTGACGGTGCGACCCCGGCCTCCTCCCGGGCACCGCCCGGAGCTCGCGAGGGGCGGGGAGGACGGGGTCCTGCCTCAGGACTCGGCGAAGACGACGAGGTTCTCGGTCGAGGCCCGGCCGCCGCCGCGCTGGAAGCAGGTGATCAGCACCAGCCGTCCCGGCGCGGCCTCCCACACCTCGGTCGCGTCGGGCAGCTCGCCCTTGGCGTACCGCTCGGTGCGCTCGACGGTGTAGCTGACCGTGCCCGAGGGCGTGCTGACCTCGACGACGTCGCCGGCGTCGAGCGTGCTGCCCCCGCCGTCGGCCTCCATCAGCGGGTCGAAGCCGTACTCGCCGGTCCCCGTCGAGTGGGCGGCCAGGTACAGGGTGTTGTCGGCCTGCTCGGCGCTGCCGACCGGGTCGCCGTAGGGGTCGAGCCAGTAGGCGGCGGTCAGCGTCGGCGGGTTGATCGCCCCGTTCCGCGGTTCCAGCGGCAGGACCGGCAGGTCCATGTCCAGCGCGGGGACGGTGACGTGCACGTCGGAGGAGGGCGTGGGCAGGGCGACCCCCTCAGGCGGCAGCGTGGGCTGCGCCTCCTCGACGTGGGGCGGGGCCGCGGTGGTCGCGGCCACCGGGGCGGCGGACGCGGGAGCCGCGGCCGGCTGCTCGCCGTCGGCCGTGCCGACGGCGAGCAGCGTGCCCCCGGTGACCCCGAGGGCGGCGACCGCCGCGATCGCGGCGGTGCGCCGGCCCGGCCGGGTCAGGCCCCGCACGTCCCGCCCTCGACCGCGGGACGGCGACGGGTGCGGGCGACGGCGACGCCGCCCACGCCCGCGGCGAGCAGCAGTCCGGCACCCGCGACGACCGCGACGGTCCCGGTGGAGCCGGTCTCGACGGCCTCGACGCCGGTGTTGGAGCGCAGGCCCGCGTTGACCGTGGTGGTCGTGGTCGTCGGGGTGGTCGGCTCCGCGGCCGGCGGGACGACGGCGGGCTCCGGCTCGGCGACCACCGCGAGCTCGACGGAGACCACCGAGCCACCCGCGGCCGTCGGCTGCGCGACCACGAGGCCGTAGGAACCGGCAGCCAGGTCGGCCGGGACCACGAAGGTCGCCGTCGAGCCGGTGGCCTGGGCCTCGAGCTCCACGGGCGCGGCGCTCGAGGGGAGACCGTCGGCATCCAGCGCCTGCAGGGCGACCAGCACACCGGTGAGGTCGGTGATGCCGAGGTCCCGCAGGACCGAGTCCGCGGTCAGGTCCAGCGTGAGCGTCGAGCCGGCGGTCACCGGAGTCGGGAACGGGCACCGGTCACCGAGCCTGACGTCGCAGGGCACCTGGGAGATCGCGAGCAGCCCGGTCCCCACGGTCTGCGCGGCGGGCGCAGCGGCGTCGCCGAAGTCGAGGAAGTAGGTCGCCGGCTCGACGAAGGTGAACGCCTCACCCAGGGTGGCGGTGAGCGGCTCGAGCAGCAGGGTGGCCTCGTCGACGCCCGCGTTGTCGTCGGCCGGCAGGGCGATCTCGATGGTGCCGGCGCCGTCGTTGACGATCGCGAGGTGGAAGGGGTCGGCGGGCGGCAGCTCGGAGGTGTAGGTCACGTCCGCTGTGTTCGGGTCGCCGTCGTCGTCGAAGGACAACTCGGCGTCGACGGCGGAGCTGTCCAGCCACGCGGGGATCTCGACGGCCAGCGTGCCGTTGTACTGCACCGGCACCGGGATGAGCAGCGACGGGGTCGGGTCCATGGGGTCCATGGGGTCACCGGCGGGGTCGAGCGGCAGGGCCTCCAGGAGGACGCCGGCCGGCTCGAGCGGGATGACGACGTCGGTCGCGGCACTGGCGGGGGTCGCGATCCCGACGAGGAGGACGGCGGTGCCGATGCCGGCGAGGCCGAGGCGGTGCACCCGTGGCCGGCGGGACGTGGTGGTGCTGGACATGGGGGGACACCTTCCGGCGACCGCAGCGCCCCAGCGGCACTGACTGCGGCGGGAACGTAACGTCACCGGTCGGTTCAGCTGCGTAGCGAAGACGCGGCGTGAGACGTGTGGTGCCGCGTGTGACGAAGGTGTGACCTGAGGCATCGCGTCCCTCGACAGCTCTTGCCCACGGACGCACCGGTCACCCCCGCCAGCCTGAGCACTTGCCGACCAGAAGACGCTCACCGCACTGGCAGGTTCTGCCTCCCGCGGCGGCGGCGGACCTCAGCCGGGGTCCGGTGCGCCGATCGGGTTGGCGTCCGGCCAGAGGCCCGCCCCGACGACGGCCCGGCGCACGGGCGTCAGCAGCTCGGCCAGCCGGTCGCAGCGCGCGTCGCCCAGCGCCTGCCAGGGACCCAGCGCCAGCCGGTCGGTGTCGGCCTCGACCGCGGCGACCACCGCGGCGCCCTCCGCGGTGAGCTCGCCGCCGGCAGACCAGCCGCGGGTGGCGAGCTCCCCGGCCGCGGCGTCCCACGCGACGTCGTCCCACCCGCGGGCCCTCATCAGCCACTCCCGCGCCGACCGGCCGGCCGCGGCGGCCAGCACGTGCGCGCCGACGCCGGAGATCCCGCGCTGCAGCAGCGCGGCGTTGTGCCCGTCGCCGCGGTGCTCGCGCAGCGTGGTCAGCGACTGCCACACGGCCAGGTGCGGCTCGGCCGGCACCGGCAGCGCGGTGTTGGCCGCGGCCAGCGGGCGGCCGGGGGCGTCCACCGCCGCCGCGGCTGTGGCGAGCAGCTCGGCCAGCTCGGCCGCCGCGGCGGAGCGCGGCCAGTCCTCCCCCAGCACCCCGCGGACCGCGGCGTCCACCCCGGCCAGCCGGGCCTCCAGCGCGGTCCCCGGGGTGACCGCCTGCCACACCCCCGGGACGCGACGGGCCACGAACGCCGGGGCGAAGTTGTAGAACGTCGCCGTCACCACCTCCGCGCCGACCGGTCCCAGCGGCGCGGCGCGCAGGGCGAAGTAGGTGTGCCAGAAGCCGGTGAGGCCGGTCGCCTCGGCCGCCGTCCGGCACTCGTCGGCGAAGTAGGTGAGCGCGTGGTACGGCTCGCCCAGCGCCCACAGCCGCCGCGCCGTGGCGGGTGAGGTCACCAGAAGGACCCCCTGCCCCCCGCCACTCGCATGCTCGCGACGGGACCCTGCAGGGGGCCGTTCATGCCGACACGCTCTCCGGCATGCCCAGCCACTCCCGCCAGCGCGGGTCGACGGCACGCGCCCCGAGCAACCGCCAGGCAGCACCGCTCGGCGTCCGCGGCGGGTGCGGCAGCTTCCAGCCGAGCTCGGCCAGGGACCGGTCGGCCTTGGTGTGGTTGCAGCGCCGGCAGGCCGCGACGACGTTGTCCCAGGTGTGCGTGCCGCCGCGGCTGCGCGGGACGACGTGGTCGATGCTCGTGGCCGAGCCGCCGCAGTAGACGCAGGTCGAGGCGTCCCGGTGGAACACCGCACGCCGCGACAGCGGCACCTGGGCCGGGTAGGGCACCCGCACGTACCGGGTCAGGCGCGCCACCACCGGCACCGGCAGGGACAGCGTCTCGGCGTGCACCTCCTCCGGTGCGCTGTGCACCGACACTGCCTTGTCGGCGAGCACGAGCACGATGGCGCGGCGGCTGGAGACGACGCACAGCGGCTCGTAGGTGGCGTTGAGCAGCAGCGTCGCGGCAGCAGTGGACCGCGCCGCGACAGGGGCCATCGGATGGGAGTGGTGGTCGCGC
>DASQNB010000182.1:0-14883 GCA_035645175.1 Geodermatophilus sp. | reverse complement strand
CCACGCCGACCCCGAGCTCCAGTCCGATCGAGGAACCGACCGCCACGCCGACGCCCACCGCGATCGAGGAACCGGCGGAGACGGAGGCGCCGGCAGAGACCGAGGAACCGGTAGAAACCGAGGCGCCGGCAGAGACCGAGTCGCCGGTAGAGACCGAGGCGCCCACGACCGAGGAACCGGCAGAGACGGCAGCGCCCACGACCGGCACGAGCACGGCAACCCCCTGACCGGTCGCGCCCCGGAGAGCTGCCGAGGCGCCCGGGTGACCAGCAGGCCCGAGGCGCCGACGCGGGCCGGACGCCCCGGCCGGGTGCCGTCCCCTCCCCCGTGCACCGGCGCCGTTCCGGACACCCTCGTGCCGGATCGGTCGTCGCCCGCGGATAGGTTGCAGTGACCAAGCACGCCCCGACGAGGAGGACCCGTGCCGGTCGACCCGCACATCGCCGCGCTGCTCACCATGCTGGAGCAGAGCGGTCTGCCGCCCATGTACGAGGGGACGCCGGAGGCCGGCCGCGAGCAGTACCTGCTGCTGAACTCGGCGCGCTCGCCCGAGCAGATCGTGCCGGTGGCCGCGACCGAGGACACCACCGTCCCCGGTGCCGACGGCGAGCTGCGCGCCCGCGTCTACCGGCCCGAGGGCGAGGGCCCCTTCCCCACCGTCGCCTTCTTCCACGGCGGCGGCTGGGTCATCGGCGACCTCGACACCCACGACACCACGGTGCGGTCGATCTGCCGCGGCAGCCGCGCGGTCGTCGTCGCGGTCGACTACCGGCTCGCGCCCGAGCACCCCTTCCCAGCCGCGGCCGAGGACGCCGTCGCCGCGACGCGCTGGATCGCCGCGCACCTCGGTGAGCTCGGCGGGGACGACCGGCTGGCCATGGCCGGCGACAGCGCGGGCGGCAACCTCGCTGCCGTCGTCGCCCAGCAGCTGACCGCCGAGGGCACCCCGGTGGCCGGGCAGTTCCTGATCTACCCGGCGGTCGACGCGCTGGGCGACTACCCGTCGCGGACGGAGAACGGCCGCGGCTACTTCCTCGAGCAGCCGACCATGGACTGGTTCTACGGCCACTACGCCGGCGCCTGGGACGACGCCAAGGACCCGCGGCTCTCGCCGCTGCACGCCGCGGACCTCTCCGGCCTCCCGCCGGCCGTGGTCGTCACCGCCGAGTACGACCCGCTGCGCGACGAGGGCGAGGCCTACGCCGAGGCGCTGCGCGCCGCAGGCGTGCCGGTCGAGGTCACCCGCTACGACGGGATGATCCACGGCTTCTTCGCCATGGGCGCCGCGTCCCCCGCCGCGCAGGCCGCCATCGACCAGAGCTGCGCCCGCTTCGGGGAGCTGCTGCACCGCTGAGTCCCCGCACCTCCCGGGACGGTCCCCGCCCCGGGAGGCCGTCCTCAGGTGCGCGAGGTCAGCTCGTGGGCAGGCCCGGGGTCGGCCCTGGGGACGGAGGTCGGCGCAGTGTCGGCCGTGCTCGGGCGGCGACCGGCGTCAGGGCCGGGCGTAGCGCGAGTAGGTGATGCCACTCCCGAAGCCCCGGCACTCGACCATCCGCAGCCGGGTCTCGGCGCCGTCGGGGAAGAGCCGGCGGCCGCGGCCCTGGACGACGGGGTAGGTGAACAGCCGGTACTCGTCGGCCAGCCCGGCGCCGATCAGCGTGTGGCAGAGGGAGATGCTGCCGGTGACGACGATGTCGGTGCCCGGCTGCTCCTTCAGCGCGCGGACCTGCTGGACCGGGTCGCCGGCCAGGACGGTGGTGTGCTGCCAGCCCGGCTCGGTGAGGGTCGAGGAGACGACGTACTTCTGCACCCCGTCCAGGTAGGCGCTGATGCCGGTGGTGTCGTCCTCGCGTGCCGGCCAGTAGCTGCGCAGGTCCTCGAAGGTCCGCCGGCCGACGAGGAAGGCGTCGGCGCGCTCGTCCTGGCGGCGGATCTCCTCGAGCAGGTCGGAGTTGTCGGCTCCGGCCTGGCCCTGCGGGTCGAACCAGTCGCCGAGCATCTCCACCGCGCCGTCGACCGTGACGTTCTGCGTGATCGCGAGCGTGCGCACCGTGCCTCCCGGGGATCGGAGCCGTCGCAGTACCGACCCCGCTGGTCCCCGGGACTCATCGCGGTCAGGGCCGCCAGGCCCCCCGGTAGTCGGGGTGGGCGGCGTAGGGCAGCGCGAGCAGTGCCAGGGTCAGCGCGGCGAGCTGGTGCCGGTCGGTCGGCTCGAGCGGGAAGTCCAGGCCCTCCGGTCGGACGCCGAGCAGGTGCAGGTCCGGCCGGGCGTCCCGGCAGGCCAGGACGAGCCGCCGCCGGGCCGCGCAGTCGGCGAGCACCCGCGCGGGGTCGTGGTGGACGACGTGCGCGGCGACGTCCACCGGGAGGTCGCCGAGCACGCCGCCGTCCCACGCCGACCGGCCGGTCGCCGCGGCGGCGCCGGCCGCCAGCCGCTGGTCCTCGGCGATGCGGGCCAGCAGGAAGCCGTCGAGGTCGGGTTCGAGGTCCGGCTCGAGGCCGGGCTCGGCGTCCATGCCGCCATCCTCCGCCGGGGGCGGGCGCGCCGGTACCGGCTGCGGCCCCGCACGGTCCTACGGTGGGCGGGCCATGCGGAACCCGACCGGATCGCCCCACCTGCTCGTCGCGGAGGGCCTCTCGGTCGGGCACGGCGGCGCCCCCGTGTGCGCTCCGGTCGACCTCCGCCTGGGCGCGGGGCGCGCCCTCGCCGTCGTCGGCCCGAACGGCTCGGGCAAGTCCACGCTGCTGCGCACCCTGGTCGGGCTCCTCGAGCCGCTCGCCGGCACCGTGGCCTTCGACGGCGCCCGGGTCGACGAGCGGGCGGCCGCCTTCCGCCGGGACGTCGCCGCCGTCCTCGACGACGACGCCTTCTTCGTCTCGCTCACCGGCCGGGAGCACCTGCTGCTGACCGCGCGCGGGCACGGCGTGGCCGCCCCGGAGGACGTCGTGGACGCCGAGGTGGCGGCGTTCGGCCTCGGCGAGCGGGCCGACGCGCTGCCCTCGGCGCTGTCGTCGGGCCAGCGGCGGCGGCTGGCGCTGGCGGCGGCCTTCGTCCGCCCCGCGCGGCTGCTGGTCCTCGACGAGCCCGAGCGCCGGCTCGACGCCGGCATGCGCGCCCGGCTGGCCGCCCGCCTGGTGTCGCTGCGGGACGCCGGCACGGCCGTGCTGTTCGCCAGCCACGACCCCGACGTGGTGGGGACGGCCGCCGACGAGGTGCTCGTGGTGGACGACGACGCCTGCCGGCTGCTGGCCCCCGCCGAGGCCGCCGACCGGATCGCGGAGCTGTGAGCACGACGACCGGGCTCGAGGTGTCCCCGGCACCGCTGGACGGCGCGGCGGTGCGCCGGCTGACCCGCCGGGCGACCGCGGCGCGGGCGCGGACCACCCTGGCCACCCGGCTCGGCGACGCCTGGGGCGGCCTGGTCTCGGCGGCGATCGGCGTCGCGGTCGCCGGCGGCAGCCTGGTGTCGCTGCGCGAGGAGGTCGCCCTGGCCGGGGCGCCGGTCACCGGGACGACGCTGCCCGCCTCGCTCACCTCGGCCGCGCTGGTGGTGCTCGCGCTGGCCGGCACGGTCGTCGTCCTGGCCCGGCTGGGCCCGGTCAGCGCCACACCGGCGGCCGCCGCGTGGTGGCTGCCGCTGCCGGCCGACCGGCGCGGTCTGCTGCGGGGGGAGCTGCTGCGGCTGACCGCGGCGGCCGTCGCCGTGGCCGTGCTGCTGACGCTGCCGCTGGTGCTCGGCGGTGCCCCCGCCCCCACCGGCGCCTCGGTGCTGGGCGGTCTGGGCTGGGCGGGGTCGCTGGCCGCCGCCGCGGTCGGCGGCACCGCGCTGCTGCAGAGCCGGCGCCGCGGCCGCGGCGTGGCCGACGTCGCGGGCGTGGCGGCGGCAGCCGCGGCCGTGCTCCCGGCGGCCGCGGGCACGCTGGCCGCAGCGGACGGCCGGCTGCTCGACGTCCCGACCGCCGGTGCCCTGCCGGGCTGGCTGCTCGGCGCCGGAACCGTCGCGGCGCTGGTCCTGGTCGGGCAGGCCGACCGGGGCCTGGGCCGGCTGGACGCCGGCCGGCTGCTGGCCGGTGGGGCCACGGCCCGGTACGCGGGTGCCTCGCTGCTGTCGCTGGACACCCGGCACCTGGGGCGGGCGCTGGCGGGCCGGGACCGGCCGCCGCGGCGCAGCCGCCGCTTCCGCCGGGCGCGGCGGCCCTGGCAGGCCGTGGTGGCCGGTGATCTCGCCGTCCTGACCCGCGGGCGGTGGCAGCTCGGCCAGCTGGCCGTCGCGGCGGCCGTCCCCGTGGTCGTCGCCCGCACCGAGGGGCTCGGCGCGCTGCCGCCGGCGGTGTGGGCCGGCTGCCTGCTCGGCTGGGGGCTGGCGGCGACCGCGGCCGGCCGGCCCGCGCGGGAGGCGCAGGCGGCGCCGGAGCTGGACCGGCTGTTCGCGCTGTCGGCGGCGGCCGTGGTGCGCAGCCGGGCCGTGCTGCCGCTGGCGGTCACGGCGGTGGTCTGCACGCTGAGCGGGCTGCTGCTCGGCGTCGGCACCGGCGCGGCGGGCACCTGGGCGCTGCTCGGGCCGGCCGTGGCGCCGGCGTGGGCGGCCGCCGCGCTGCGCGGGGCCTGCCGCCCGGACCCGGACTGGTCGGGGCCGGCGGTTTCCACCCCGATGGGCGTGCTGCCGGCCGGGGTCGGCGCCACGCTCGTGCAGGGGGTGGACGTCGGCGTCGTGGGCAGCCTGCCGCTGCTCGCGGCGCTGCTGCTCGGCGGCCCCACGCCGCTGCTGGTCGCCGTCCAGCTCGCCTGGTCGCTGCTGCTGGCCGGCGCGGTGCTGGCGCAGCTCGGCCGGCGGCGCACCGCCGGCTGAGCCGCGGTCAGGCGTCCCGCCGGCGCAGCACCCACCACGCGACGAGCACCGCTGCGAGGGCCCACAGAGCGAGGACGGCCAGCCCGGTCAGCGGGCCGAACTCGTCGACGGGGCGGCCGTGCAGCCGGACGGCGACCTGCCCGGCTCGATCGGGCAGGAACTGCGCGGCAGTGCGCAGCACCGGGATCAGCTCCAGGACCGGGGTGACGAGGAAGAAGAACGGGATCAGCACCCCCAGTGCGGCGACCTGGTCCCGCAGCAGCATCCCGACGCCCATGCAGAACACCCCGAGCAGCGTGGGGTACGGCGCCGCGGCCAGGGTCGCGCGCAGCACGCCCGGCGTGCCGAGGTCGACCGCCGCGGACCCCAGGAGCGCCTGCGTGCCGGCGAGCGTGCCCAGCGCGGTCGGCACCGCCACGGCGAGCACCAGCGCGGTGCCGACGCCGACCTTCGCCGCCAGGGAGCGCCCCCGCCGGGGGACGGCGACCAGCGACGGGCGGAGGACCTCGTGCGCGGCGGCCTCCGGGCGATCCTGGAGGCCGCCGACGGCATCTGCGTCGTCGGTGAGGCCGCCGACGGCGCGGTCGTCGTGCCACTGGTCCGGTCGCTGCAGCCGGACGTGGTCCTCATGGACATCCGCATGCCGCTGGTCGACGGCATCACGGCGACCCGGGACCTGCGCGCCCGGCTGCCGCAGCCGCCGAAGGTGCTCGTGGTGACGACCTTCGGCGACGACGAGAACGTCTACGCCGCCCTGCACGCGGGCGCGGACGGCTTCCTGCCCGAGCGCACCCGCCCCGACGAGATCGTGGCCGCCGTCCGGGTGGTCGCGCGCGGGGACAGCCTGCTGTTCCCGGCCGCCATCCGGGCGCTCGCCGCCACCCACGGACCGCGGGGCGGGCCCCGCCGGGAGGTGCCCGAGCTGACGCCCCGGGAGGCCGAGGTCCTGCACCTGGTCGCCCGCGGGCTCAACAACGCCGAGATCGCCGCCGAGCTGTACCTGGGGCTGCAGACGGTGAAGACCCACGTCAGCAGCCTGCTGCGCAAGCTCGGCGCGCGGGACCGCACCCAGGCCGTGGTCGCCGCCTACCAGACCGGTCTGGTGCCGCTGTCCTGAGCGGTCGGGCCGGGGTCGGTGCGCTGGACCGGACCGGTGCGACGGGACAGGATCACGGGGTGAGCCGCATCAACGACGTCGGCGGCATGGTCGGGTTCCCGGCGATCGTCGAGGAGCCGGACGAGCCGGCCTTCCACGCCGACTGGGAAGCGCACGTGCTGGCCCTCAACGCCGCGCTGATCCGGCGCGGCGTGTACAACCTCGACGAGTTCCGCGACGCCATCGAGCGGATGCCTCCGGAGGCCTACCTCTCGAGCTCCTACTACGAGAAGTGGTTCACGGCCATCACGACGCTGCTGGTCGAGAAGGGCGTTGCCACAGCAGAGGAGATCGCCACACCAGCGGAGATCGCCACACCAGCGGAGATCGCGACGCCGGAGGAGCTGCGCGCATCCGAGGACGCCCGCGGTGCCTGACCGCTTCGCCCCTGGTGACGCGGTGCGGACCAGCACCGCCGACCCGGTGTGGCACACCAGGCTGCCGCGGTACGCCCGCGGCGCCGTCGGCCGGGTGGTCGAGCTGGCCGGGCACCACCCCCTCGCCGACGACCGGGCCCGCGGTCTGCCGGGCACGACGCAGGCCGTCTACCACGTGCGGTTCGCCGCCGCGGACCTGTTCGGCGACGGCGACCACGCCGTCACCGTGGAGCTCTGGGAGGACTACCTGGAGCCGGCCGACGACAGGAGAGGGACACCATGAGCGCGGACCACCACGGCAGCTCGGCGATCTCCGAGCGGGTCCGGCACGTCGAGGCCCTCCTGGAGGCGCGCGGCCTCGTGGACGAGGGGGAGATCGACCGGCGCATCGACGCGTTCCTCGCCGGGGGCTCGCCGGCCAACGGCGCCCGGATCGCCGCGCGCGCCTGGGTGGACCCGGGCTTCCGCGACCGGCTGCTCGCCGACGCCAACGCGGCCATCAGGGAGCTGGGGCTGTCGATGTCCGGCGGCCTGCAGGAGCAACGGCTCAAGGCCGTCGCCAACAGCGAGGACGAGCACAACGTCATCGTCTGCACGCTGTGCTCCTGCTACCCGATCGCGCTCCTCGGCCCGTCCCCGGCCTGGTACAAGAGCGAGGCCTACCGCTCCCGGGTCGTGCGCGACCCGCGCGGGGTGCTGGCGGAGTTCGGCCTCGAGCTGCCGGAGAGCACGCGCATCAGCGTGTGGGACGCCAGCGCGGAGTCGCGGTACGTGGTCGTGCCCCGCCGGCCCGAGGGGACCGACGGGATGTCGGAGGAGGAGCTCGCCGGCCTGGTCACCCGCAAGGGCCTGATCGGGACCGCCGCCGTCTGAGGCCCTGCGGAGGTTCAGCCGGAGGCACGCCCGCGCAGCTCGTTCTTCTGCACCTTGCCGGTGGAGGTCTTCGGGAGCTCCCCGTAGACGAACCGCTTGGGCACCTTGAAGCCCGCCAGCCGCGACCGCACGAAGGCCGCGAGGTCCTCGTCGGTGACCTCGCTCCCGGGCCGCAGGGCCACGTGCGCGACCGGGACCTCCCCCCACTTCTCGTGGGGCTCGGCGACCACGGCGGACTCCAGCACGGCGGGGTGGGCGTCCAGGGCGCGCTCGACCTCCACCGAGGAGATGTTCTCTCCGCCGGAGATGATGATGTCCTTGCTGCGGTCCCGGATCTCGAGGTAGCCGTCCGGGTGGACGACGGCGAGGTCACCCGTGCGGAACCAGCCGGGTCCGCCGTCGGGGCCCGGCAGCGTCGCCTCCGCCGTCGCCTCGTCGTCCTGGTAGTAACCGAGCATGACGTCGTTCCCGCGGGCGACGATCTCCCCGATCGTCTCCCCGTCGCGGGGGACGTCGGTGCCGTCCTCCCCCACCACCCGCAGCGGCTCGGCCACCACGTTTGCGACACCCTGCCGGGCCTTGAGGTCGGCCTGCCGCTCCTCCGGGAGGTCGTCCCACTCGGGGTGCCACTGGTTGACGGCCACCGGCCCGTAGGTCTCGGTGAGCCCGTAGAGGTGGGTGACGTCCATGTTCAGCGCCGACATCCGGGCCAGGAGGGTGGGGGTGGGCGGTGCGCCGCCGGTCTGCACCTGGACCCGCGGGGAGACGGGCCCGGCCTCGGCCTCCTCCGCGTTGGCGATCATGGTGAGCACGGTCGGCGCCGCGCTGAAGTGGGTGATGCCCTCGTCGCGCAGCAGTGCCCAGATGCGGGCGGGCTCCACCCGCGGCAGGCACACGTGGGTGGCGCCGCCCGCCGACACCGCCCAGGGGAAGCACCAGCCGTCGCAGTGGAACATCGGCAGCGTCCACAGGTACTGGCTGGTGGGGCCCAGGCCGGTGTGCAGCGCCATCGCGATCGCCTGCAGGTAGGCGCCCCGGTGGCTGTACATGACGCCCTTGGGCCGCCCGGTCGTGCCGGAGGTGTAGTTCAGCGCCAGCAGCCCCTCCTCGTCGGCGCACGGTCGCGCCACGGGCTCGGCCGCGGCGAGCAGCTGCTCGTACTCGTCGGCCTCGCCGCCGGCCAGCACCACCGGGATCCCCACCGCGGCGGACACCTCGGTCGCGGTCGCGGCGAACGCGGCGTCCGCCACGAGGACCGCGGCGCCGGAGTGCCGGAGGACGTACTCCAGCTCGCCCGCGGACAGCCGGGTGTTGAGCGGGACCAGGACCGCCCCGGCCCACGGCACGCCGTTGTGCAGCTCCAGCATCGTCGAGCTGTTCGTGCACAGCGCGGCCACCCGGTCCCCGGGCGAGACCCCGCGCGCCACCAGCGCTCCGGCCAGCCGGCGGGAGCGGTCGGCGAACTCCCGGTAGGTGAACCGCCGGTCGCCGTCGATCACCGCGACGCGCTCGGGGAACACCCGCGCGGAGCGCTCGAGGAAGGCGGTCGGGGTGAGCTGGGCGGAACTGAAGGTCGCCACCTGGTCTCCTGAGGGCGTGGTGCGGACGATTCCCGTGGGGGGATTGTCTGCACAGTCCCGCCCCGCCGCTCGTCCGGTGGCCCCGGCGCCGGTCAGGTCTGCAGCAGTGCCCAGAGGACGCAGAGGGCCAGCAGCACGAGGCTGACCACCCAGGCGGCGGAGGCCGTCCCCGGGCCGCGCACCTCAGACCATCCCGAACTACTCGCTGTGCACCCGGTCGGCCGGTACGCCCAGCTCCGCGAGCGAGGCCCGGACCGCCCGCACCGTCTCCTCGCGCGAGCACACGAAGTACTGCAGCGAGCGGGCGTGCGGCGGCAGGTGGCGGGCCAGCAGTGCGGCGTCGATCCGGCCCCGCTCCCCCGGCCACGCCTCCGACGCGCGGCTGATCACGTGCACGACCGTCAGGTCCAGCCGCCCGCGCAGCCGCTCGAGCTGGCGGATGCCGGTGATCCGGTCCTCGCTGCTGTTGCCGAGGAACAGCCAGACCGGACGCCGGTCGCCCTGGTCGGCCAGGGTGGCCAGCATGCTGAGGAACGGGGTGACGCCGACGCCCGTGGCGAGGAGGACGTAGCCCATCCCCGGGTGGCGCTCGAGGGTGAACGACCCGTGCGGGCCGTCGACGTAGACGGTGTCGCCCACCCGCAGCCGGCGGATCGAGCGGGTGAAGTCACCGACCGGCTTGATGGTGAACTCCACCCGTGGCCGCAGCGCGCTCGAGGAGATCGAGAACGGGTGGTAGGTCGGGGTGAAGGGCACCCGGCCGGGGAGGATCCAGGCGAACTGCCCGGCCGTGAAGGACCACGGCGGCCCGCCGTGGCGGTGCCGGGGCTCCAGGCCGACGGTGACGCTGCCGCCGGGCTCGGGCCACAGCTCCACCACCCGCCAGGGACGGCGCCACAGCCGCAGCGGCCGGACCAGGCGGACCCACACGGCCAGCCACAGGAACGCCGCGGCGTAGCCGATCCACACCGCGCGCACCCACGGCGCGCTGAGCCAGTGGTCGACCAGGAAGGCGTGCACCAGGCCGGCCAGCACGATCGTCCCGCCGAGGACCGAGCGCAGCACGTGCCACACCTGGTACGGGATCCGCAGCGCCCGCCGCCAGATCGAGGTGATCATGAGCAGCACCAGCGCCACCACCGACAGCCAGGCGAACTGCGCGCGCAGCGGCGCGTCGGCGACGTCGAGCAGCACGAGGTAGCGGCCGTCGGCGAGGAACAGCAGCACCGGGTGGCCGACGGCGGCGACGACGGCCAGAGCGGAGATCTGCCGGTGGTAGCGCAGGACGGCGTCGATGCCGAACGGCGCGGTGGCGCGGGAGAACCGGGCGGCCAGCGCGAACTGCAGGCCGAGCACGGACAGGGCCAGGAAACCCAGCGCCACCGACAGGTCGACGAGGAAGCCGCGGCCGGGGCGGACGGCGGTGGAGCAGAGGGCGAGCGGGGCGATGGCGAGCAGGCCGTGCAGCGCCGTCCAGGCGACCGCCTGGGCCCGCGTCGAGGGGGCGGCCCGGCGGGTCACCGGCACCGGGACCTCGCCGGTGAACTCCGAGACCCGGGGGCGGCCGAGGACCACCGTCACCGCCGGGGCCCGGGGGCCGCGCACGGCCGGGTCGCACAGGGCCGGTCTGCAGCGTGGTGCACGGCGGTCTCCAGTGCGGTCGGGCGGCGGCGTGCGCGGGAGCGGGCACCCGGGCGGCGGACGTCCGGGCGGCGGAGCGCACCGGGGCCACCGCCTCGCGCCGCCCTCCGCGTGGCCCCGTGGCCCTCGCGGTGGGCAGCCCCCCATGACGGGCGGTGTCCGGTCGAAGACTCTAGGTGAGGTCAACGGGAGCCCGTCAAGCCCGCGGCGGACCGGTCCCGCTCGTGCGCTGGTCAGGGCGGAGGGTGTGTCCGGTCACACCCGTCCGCCGCGTGCCGCGGTCACCGAGGTGCGCCACCCGCAGCGCCGTGGTCACCTGGGGGCGACGAGCAACGGGAGGTGTCGTGGCACGGGTCCACCTGCTGGCCACCGGCGGCACGATCGCCAGCCGCCGCACGGACGGCGGGCTGTCCGCCACCACGCCGGCGGCCGAGCTGCTCGCCGCGGCGGGTCCGCTCCCGGGGATCGAGGTCACGGTCAGCGACGTCACGACGGTCCCGAGCTTCGCGCTCACCGGCGCCGACGTGCGGGGTCTGCTGCGCGAGGTGCGCCGGTGCCTGGCCGGGAACGTCGACGGCGTCGTCGTCACCCACGGCACGGACACGATGGAGGAGTCGGCGTTCCTGGCCGACCTGGTGCACGACGACCCGCGGCCGGTCGTCCTCACCGGCGCCCAGCGGCCCTTCGACTCCCCCGCCCCCGACGGCCCGGCCAACCTGGCCGACGCGCTGCGGGTGGCCGCCGACCCCGCGGCGCGCGACCTCGGCGTGCTGCTGGCCTTCGACGGCGTGGTCTTCGCTGCCCGCGGGGTGCGCAAGCTGGACACGCTGCGCAGCGCGGCCTTCGGCGCCCCCGGCCGCGGTCCGGTGCTGCGGGTGGCCGGCGGGGCCGTCGTCCCCCTGGCCCGCCCGCCGCGGCTCCCGGCCCTGCCGCTGGACCTGGACGCCGAGCTGCCGCGGGTCGACGTCGTCGCCTGCCACCAGGGCGCGGACGACGCCCTGCTGCGGGCCGCGGTCGCGGCCGGCGCGGCCGGGGTCGTGCTGGAGGCCCTGGGTGCCGGCAACGTGCCCCCGCCGGTCGCCGCGACGGCCGCCGAGCTGGTCGCCGGCGGCCTGCCCGTCCTGGTCTGCTCGCGGGTGCCCGCCGGGCCGGTGGCGCCGCTCTACGCCGGCGGCGGCGCGAGCCTGGCCCGCGACGGCGCCCTGCTCGGCGGCGACCTGAGCCCGTGGCAGGGGCGCCTGTTGCTGGCCGCCGCCCTGGCGGTGGACCCGCGGGACCCGGGACGGGTGCTCGCCGGCCGGCTCTGAGACACCGACACACCGAGAGGGGAACGGGCGTGGCCAAGAAGATTCACGTGTCCGTCGGGATCGACGTCGACGCCGTCGGCGGCTGGCTGGGGTCCTACGGCGGGGAGGACTCGCCCGACGACATCTCCCGCGGCCTGTTCGCCGGCGAGGTCGGGGTGCCGCGGATCCTCGAGCTGTTCCGCCGGGAGGGGCTGACCCAGACGTTCTTCTGGCCGGGGCACTCCATCGAGACCTTCCCGGAGCAGTTCGACGCCTGCGTGGCGGCCGGGCACGAGATCGGCGTCCACGGCTACAGCCACGAGAACCCGATCGCGATGACCCGCGAGCAGGAGTCCGCGGTGCTCGACCGCTGCATCGACCTCTCCGAGAAGCGGGCCGGACGGCGGCCCACCGGCTACGTCGCACCGTGGTGGGAGTTCAGCCCGGTCACCAACGAGCTACTGCTGGAGCGGGGCATCACCTACGACCACACTAATACGCTTGAAGTAACAGGCTGACGACCACCAGCCATTATCGACATCGATACGCCACGTGAGGGCCAGGCAGGTGCCACCTCTGAGGGCCCATCCGCCCGGAGGGTGGTATTCGCCCGGACGGGGCGGGCGAACACCGCCGCCGACACGTGCTCGTTGAGCGATCAGGGTCAGATGCGGACCTCCAGCACGATGTTGAAGGGCGTCTCCGCGGCCCGCCGGACCGCGCCGAACCCGGCGTCGTGCAGGAGATCGGTCAACGTCGCCTCACCCGCCTGCGCGCCGAGGGCGGTCCGGGGTTCCGCCGACATGGAGTGCGCCACGCAGATGACCGTGGAGGCCCCGTAGTAGAGCCGTCCCACTGGGTTGAGGTTGTCCTCGACCCGGTCACCGGCCATCGGCTCTACGAGCAGGAGCGTCCCGTCCTCCTTCAGCACCTCGCGGATGTGCTTGGCCGCGCCCAGGGGGTCGGGCATGTCGTGGAGGGCATCGAAGATGGCCACCAGGTCGTAGTCCGTGCCGGGGAAGTCCGCGGCGGATGCGACCTCGAAGGAGACCCGGTCGGCGAGTCCGGCCTCGACGGCCCGCTTGCGGGCGAGGTCGATCGACGCGGGGTGGTAGTCGAAGCCGACGATCTCCGAGGCGGGGAAGGCGTCGGCCAGTAGCAGGGTCGAGGACCCGTGCCCGCATCCGACATCAGCCACCCGAGCCCCGGCCCCCAGTTTGGCCTCGACGCCGTCGAGGGCGGGGATCCACGAGGAGACGAGGTTCATGGTGTAGCCCGGGCGGAAGAACCGCTCGACGCCCTCGAAGAGCTCAGGGTCGTGGTCGTGCCACGGGAAGCCGTCGCCGGTGCGGATCGCCTCGGTGATCCGCTCGATGTTCTTGGCCACCGCGACCGGGATGTGGAAGGCGGCGGCCGCCTGCAGCCCGGCCGTGTCCGCGAGGAGGAACGCCTGCTCCTCGGTGAGCGAATAGCGGCCGCTGGCCGGGGCGTAAGTGACGTAGCCACCGGCGGCCTGGCCGGCCAGCCACTCGCGGACGTAGCGCTCCGCGACGCGCGCTTCGGCCGCCACCTCCCCGGGGGTGGCCGGCATGGTCTTCTGCAGCGCCCGGTACAGCCCCAGCCGATCACCGAGGACAGCGCTCAAGGCCTGGTAGCTGCCGCCGAAGTCGGTGACGAAGCGGCCGAGCAGTTCGTTGAGCTTGGTCTCGTCGAGGGTCATGGCAGAACCTCCTTGTGGATCCCGCGGGCTTGCGGGTCCTGGTGGTGAGGTGCTGCCGCGTGGGCACATGCCCAGGGTGTGTGGCGGGCCTCCTCTGCTTGGATGCGGCACCGCCTGGCCAGGGACCGCCCCGTCAGGTGCAGGAGACTGTTTCGCCGGTCGCCCCCGGGTGCAAGAGGCGAAAGTAGCCGTTTGGGACCCGTGGTCCGCCGTTCCGCCGTGCTCGCGTACGCAGAGCGCCCGGCGGCCTAAAAGATCGCTTCTCTCTGACGTCGGCGTGCCTCCGACGGGCACCGGATAGTCCCGAGGCTGTGGTGGGTGATCGAGAAGCTCGTGCCAGACGGGCTGTGGGAGCGGGTCGCTTTGATGCTTCCGCCGCCGAAGCCACGCCGTCATCGCTATCCCGGTCGCCGGTCGACCTCGGCCGCCCCGGCTCCAAGCACCACCTGATCTGCGACGCCGGCGGCACTCCGCTGGCGGTGAACCTCACCGGCGGCAACCGCAACGACGTCACCCAGCTGATTCCGCTGGTCGACGCGTTCCGCCGATCTGCGGCCGGCCCGGCGGAAGAACCAGTTGCCGGTCCCGCCCGCCCTCGCCGCGGCGCACGAAGCCGGACGCCGGGCCCACTCGGCCAAGCGGATCCGCGTGGAGCACGGCATCAGCCACCTAAAGAACTGGCGGGCCGCGCTGGGTCGGTTGAGGGTGGCGGCGAACATGTACAGCTCATCTACGACCATGCGTAAGCGATCTTGGCTCACTGCGGAGCACTCACCGCCTCCAGCCTCTGCCCAGTGACAGCACGGACCGCGTGGCCTTTGGGGCGTCAAGGTGTCCCTCAACGGCCCACTATGGGACAGCTTGGGTAGCGCATGCAGGCTTCGGGATCAACGCCCCCGAAGGCCTGGATGGGTGTCGTCTGACGCGGAGGCAGGGCGTCGGCGCCGGCGCTAGGTGGTCCATCAGACGGCGATGGCCGCGCTGGGGATGATCAGGCCACGCGGCTCGAACTCCGTCATCACCGGTTCACCCCGCCGCGCATGGGCGCCCGACACGGCGTCCATCGCCGGCCAGACGACCTCGGCGAAGAAGCGGTCGCACTTCTCCTTGGACTCCCAGATTTCCAACACCTCGAAGCCATCGTCCGTCACCCGGCCCACGTGCAGCAGCAGACCGTTCGCCCTGCCGGTGCTGCGCTGCCCTACCTCGGTGTGCAAGGCGTCGTAGAACTCCGTCGGTGCCGGAACCTTCATGACGAGCCCATGGGTCATGGCGAACTCCGCTGTCGTCTGCGGCTGGCCCGGTGGTCCCACCGGACGAGGATGTCGGTTCCATGTGAACGATGTGGCGTCACCGTGTCGTCACTGCGTCGTCACCCTGTGATCCGATGGTCCCCGGTC
>DASQNB010000181.1:0-7813 GCA_035645175.1 Geodermatophilus sp. | reverse complement strand
TGTGCCCGATCTCTACCCCCGTGGCTCGATCGGCTCAACGGCCCGTCTGGTCCAGGGGCGCCGCACACGTGGTGCGTCATGGAGGCGAACGCACCCCCGTCGCGGTGCCACCGTGCCCGGCGCACGAGCTGGGGACTGTCGAGAATGGCGTCGATCGTCAGTCAGTCTGCAGGAGAGAGGGGACACGTGTGCCGGATGCGGCCGTGACCTTGAGTGGCGGGGCCATCGTCTCGTCCACTCGGCGGGAAGAGGTCTCGACGCGGAGCCGGCGTGCGCTCCTGACCGGCGAACTCCGACCCGGCCAGCGCATCAAGGAGGTCCACCTCGCTGAGGCGCTCGGCGTCAACCGCCCCACCCTGCGGGAGTCGCTCCAGCAGCTGGTCCACGAGGGGGCCCTCGTGCAGGTGCCCGACAAGGGCATCCACGTCGCACAGCCCACGCCCGACGAGCTGCGCGACGTCGCCGAGGTCCGGATGCCGTTGGAGACGATGGCGGCACTGCGTCTCTCGCGGAACCCGGACGGGCCCGCCATGGACGGCGTCCGGGACGCGTGCGGTCGCACCTCGCCGCGATCGGGTCCGGAGACGACCTCGAGGCCCATCTGACCCACATCGGGCTGCACAAGGCGATCTGGGACCTGGCCGACAGCCCGACACTGCGCAAGATCTGGCCCCTGGTCGGATCGCAGATCCACGTCTCGCTGACCGTGGACCAAGCGGTGCGACACGATCCCGAACGGGACGCGACGCTGCACCGTCGGCTGGTCCGCGTCATCGAGGAGGGCGACGAGGCGACGATCGTGGCCGAGGTGGAGGAGCACATCCGGCGCAGCGTCGACGAGGTGCTGCGCCGGCTCACCCAGGGCGACCGGAGGCATCCAGCAGCCGGGTACGCCACCGAGTCGTCGCGCGGGCGTCCACGGCGGCGCCGATGGACTCGACGAGGTCGCCGGCGTGCTCCAGCCACACCACCCCGCCCGGCCCCGGCCCGGCGCGCCCGTGATCCCGCTGCCTGGAGCGCAGGCAGGTCCGACACCGCGGTCAGCGTAGGGCGCGCCGCGCTCCCTCCCTCCCTCCCTCCTGACGGGTTGTACGGCCGACGGGCCAGGGCGACACAGATCGTCTGGTGACTGCAGGGGGAGTCGTCCGCAGACTTGGGTCATGCCGACGTCCACCGGCGCGACCGCAGGGGCAGTCCGGCGTACACCTGCACCACCTCGTGACGAGTGCCGATCACGTGAGATCAGGACGACCGCCCTTCGTCGCGACGAGACAGCGCGGCCACACCGGTCGTGATCGCATGAGCTCCCCGAGAGCCGTCTGACGCCCAACCGAACCGAAGTCACGAGGAGCCCGGTATGACCACCTCGATCGAGCAGCCCCCGGCCGGTGTGCCGGATGCGACGGCCGCCCGCGCCGCGGACCACCTCTGGATGCACTTCGCCCGCCAGGGCCGCCACCCGGAGACGCCTGTCCCGGTCATCACCCGCGGGGAGGGTGCCTACATCTGGGACAACCAGGGCCGGAAGATCCTCGACGGGCTGTCCGGGCTGTTCGTCGTCCAGGTCGGGCACGGGCGCCGAGAGCTGGCCGAGGCGGCCGCGAAGCAGGCCGCCGAGCTGGCGTACTTCCCGGTGTGGGGCTACACCACCCCGGTGCAGGCCGAGCTGGCCGAGCGGGTGGCCGACCTCGCGCCCGGCGACCTGAACCGCGTCTTCTTCACCACGGGCGGGGGAGAGGCCGTGGAGTCGGCGTGGAAGGCCGCGAAGCAGTACTTCAAGCTGATCGGCAAGCCCCAGAAGCACAAGGTGATCAGCCGCGCGGTGGCCTACCACGGCACCCCGCACGGCGCCCTCGCCATCACCGGCCTGCCCGCCATGAAGAAGGACTTCGAGCCGCTGGCCCCGGGCGGCTTCCGGGTCCCCAACACCAACCTCTACCGCCACCCCGAGTTCGCCGACGACCCGAAGGCCTTCGGCCGCTGGGCCGCCGACCGGATCGAGGAGGCGATCCTCTTCGAGGGCGCCGACACCGTCGCCGCGGTGTTCCTCGAGCCGGTGCAGAACTCCGGCGGCTGCCTCACACCGCCACCGGGCTACTTCGACCGGGTCCGCGAGATCTGCGACCAGTACGACGTGCTGCTGGTGTCCGACGAGGTCATCTGCGCCTTCGGCCGGCACGGCGCGACGTTCGCCTGTGAGAAGTTCGGCTACACCCCTGACCTGATCACCTGCGCCAAGGGCATGAGCTCCGGCTACGGCCCGATCGGCGCGATGATCGCCTCGGAGAAGGTCATCGAGCCGTTCCTGCGTCCCGGCGTGGCGTTCCCGCACGGCTACACGTTCGGCGGCCACCCCGTGGCGGCGGCGGTCTCGCTGGCCAACCTCGACATCATGGAGAACGAGGGTCTCAACCAGCGCGTGCTGGACAACGAGGCGACGTTGGGTGCGACCCTGCGCAAGCTGCTGGACCTGCCGATCGTCGGCGACGTCCGCGGCGACGGCTACTTCTGGGCCGTCGAGCTGGTCAAGGACAAGGCCACCCGGCAGACCTTCGACGCCGCCGAGCGGGAGCGGCTCGTCCGCGGCTTCCTGCCCGGCGCGCTGTTCGACAACGGCCTGTACTGCCGCCCCGACGACCGCGGCGACGTCGTCGTCCAGGTCGCACCGCCGCTCATCTGCGGTCAGGCGGAGTTCGACCAGATGGAGCAGATCCTCCGGCACACGCTGACCGAGGCCCAGCAGCTGGTCTGAGAAAGGACCCCGTCCTCCCCACCCCTCGCAGGCTCGGGGCGGGACCCGGGACGGGGCCGCCCGTCCCTTCCGAGCCGCGACCGCACCCGACGTCGCGGCCCACGACAATCGCTCCGGTGCGACCGCACCGGGCCTCCCCGGTAGGAGATCCGCCATGAGCACGCTCGTCGTCGGAGTACCGAGCGAGATCAAGGACAACGAGAAGCGGGTGGCACTGACGCCCGACGGTGTCGTGGAGCTGGTGCACAACGGTCACCAGGTCGTCGTGCAGGCCGGCGCCGGCGTCGGGTCCCGGTTCTCCGACGACGAGTACGCCTCCGTCGGCGCCGAGGTCGTGCCGACCGCCGACGAGGTGTTCGCCGCAGCCGACCTGATCGTGAAGGTCAAGGAGCCGGTGCCCGCGGAGTACCACCGGTTCCGCCCGGGCCACCAGCTGTTCACCTACCTGCACCTCGCCGCCGACCGCGGTCTGACGGAGTTCCTGCTCGAGCGGCGGGTCGATTCCATCGCGTACGAGACCGTGCAGACCGCCGACCGTAAGCTCCCGCTCCTGACCCCCATGAGCGAGGTCGCCGGCCGGATGGCCGTGCAGGCCGCGGCGCACCACCTGGAGAGCCCCGCCGGGGGAGCGGGGATCCTCCTCGGCGGCGTCCCCGGGACCCCCGCGGCGAAGGTCCTCATCATCGGCGGCGGGGTGTCCGGCACCGAGGCGGCGAAGATCGCCCTGGGCATGCGGGCCATCGTCCGGGTCCTCGACACCAACCCGAGCCGGCTCGCCTACCTGTCCGACATCTTCGGCGGGCGGCTGGACCTGGTGACGCCCAACCGGGCCCGGACGGCGGCCTACGTCGCGGAGGCCGACGTCGTGATCGGCGCGGTCCTCGTGCCCGGCGCGAAGGCGCCCAAGCTCGTCAGCAGGGACATGATCGCCGCGATGCGCCCGGGCAGCGTGGTCGTCGACATCGCCATCGACCAGGGCGGCTGCTTCGAGACGAGCCGGCCGACCACCCACTCGGACCCCACCTACGTCGAAGAGGGCGTGACCCACTACTGCGTGGCCAACATCCCCGGGGCGGTCGCCCGCACCTCGACACTGGCCCTGACCTCGGCCACGCTGCCGTACCTCGTCCGGGTCGCACGGCACGGCGTGACCGGCGCGGCCCAGGCCGACCCCGCCCTGCGCCTCGGCCTGAGCACCCTCGACGGGAACCTCGTCAACCAGCCGGTCGCCGAGGCGCACGAGCTGCCCTTCACCGACCCCCACGAGCTGCTCGCAGCGCGGTGAGGCTCCATGCGGGCGCCGGCACACCGCGGGCCGGCGCCCGGTGTGGCCTCGACCGGGGTGGCGATCGAGAACCGCTCGGTGGCGAGCACGAGCAGTGCGACGTCCGACGCCCGGGGGATGGGCGCCTGCGGGTGGTCCACGCCGAAGGCGAGGTCGACCCGCCCGGCGGCGACGGCGGCCGTGGCGTCGTCCACGTCGACCTCGACCGACCGCAGGTGGATCTCCGCGTGGCGCTCGCACACCCGTACCAGCGCCCGTGGCAGCAGCGCGGCCGCCGCGGTGGCGAGGACCCCGATGAGGACACGCGCCCGCGGGCGACCGGGCAGACCCGCCAGCGCCTGTTCGGTCTGCCGTGCCAGCGCGAGCAGACCCACCGCGTGGTCGGCGAGCAGGTGACCGGCGTCGGTGAGCTGCACGCGGCGCCCCACCTGTGTGAACAGCTCCGTCCTCACCGATCGCTGCAGGGCGGCCATCTGTTGCGAGACGGCGCCGGTGGTGTACCCCAGGGCCGCGGCTGCCGCGGTCATGCTGCCCGCGGCCCGGACCTCGACGAGGGTCCTGGCTTGACCAGGTCCAGGTCCATGAAGGAGAGCTGAACGGAACGAGCGACGAAGCGTCGATGGTGCTGCACAGCCGCCGGCCGCCACGATGGCAGCACGCGCTCGCGCCCCCGTCCCTGAGGACCGTGATGACCGCTCCCCGGCGCCACCTCCCGTCCTCCGCCTCCGTCGTCGTCATCGGTGGCGGCGTGATGGGGCTCAGCACGGCCTACCACCTGGCGCGGGCAGGGGTGCGTGACGTCGTCCTGCTGGACAGGGACGCGCTGGGATCCGGCTCGACCTGCAAGGCGGCCGGCGGCGTCCGGGCGCAGTTCTCCGACCCGGTGAACATCGCGCTGGGGGCCCGCAGCCTGGAGACGTTCCGGGAGTTCCCCCGGCTGTTCGGCCAGGAGATCGACCTCCACGAGGTCGGCTACCTGTTCCTGCTCGACAGCCGGCTGGCCGTCACGGCCTTCGAGGCCAACGTCGCCCTGCAGAACGACCTCGGCGTCCCGAGCCGCATCATCAGCGTTGCCGAGGCCGAGCGGCTGTCACCGCTGGTCTCCACCGATGGGCTGCTCGCCGCGGCGTACTCGCCGACCGACGGTCACTGCACGCCCGAGGCGGTCGTGCTGGGCTACGCGGCTGCTGCACGCCGGGCCGGGGCGACGCTGCTGCCGCACTGTGCGGCCACCGGGCTCGACGTGCGGGACGAGCGGGTCGTGGGCGTGCGGACCGAGGCGGGGACGATCCGGGCCGACGCCGTCGTCTGTGCGGCCGGCGCGTGGTCGGCCGAGGTCGGCACCTGGGTGGGGGTGGACCTGCCGGTCACCCCGCTGCGCCGTCAGGTCCTGGTGACCGAACCGGTCCCCGGCCTCGATCCCCGCACGCCGTTCACCATCGACTTCGGCACCAGCTTCTACTTCCACGGTGAGGGCCGCGGACTCCTGCTCGGCATGTCCGACCCCGACGAGACCCCCGGGTTCGACCTCACCCGGTCCGACGGCTGGCTGCCACGTCTGGGCGCGGCGATCGAACGTCGTGCGCCCGCGCTGACCGAGGTGGGCATCTCCAGCGGGTGGGCCGGGCTGTACGAGATGACGCCGGACTCCAACGCCCTGATCGGCCGCGCCGAGACGGTCGAGAACTTCTTCTACGCCACGGGCTTCTCCGGGCACGGTTTCCTCATGGGGCCGGCGGTGGGGGAGGTCATGCGTGACCTCTACCTCGGCGAGGACGCCTTCGTCGACGTCACCGGCTTGAGCGCCGCACGCTTCTCCGGCGTCGACGTCCGCCCCGAACTCAACATCGTCTGAAAGAGGACCACCGTGCCCCCCACCACTCGCAGGCTCGCGGCGGGACCCTGCACGGTGGCCACCGACCCCCGACCCGAGGAGCAGCACATGACCACCCTGCCCACTGCCGACGACCTCGGCCGTCAGGCCCGGGAGGCCGCCTCCCGGTGCGGCGTGGACCTCGACGCGTACGCGGGTGACCGCCCGGTGACCTCGCCGGTCAACGGGGCGCCGCTGGCCTCGCTGCGCTGGCAGGACGCGGCCGACGTGGACGCGGCCGTCGCCCGCGCCGGCGAGGCGTTCCGGGCGTGGCGGACGGTGCCCGCACCCGTCCGCGGCGGGCTGGTGCGCCGCCTCGGGGAACTGCTGCGGGAGCACAAGTCCGACCTCGCCACCCTGGTCAGCCTGGAGGTCGGCAAGATCACCTCCGAGGCTCGCGGCGAGGTCCAGGAGATGATCGACATCTGCGAGTTCGCCGTCGGGCTCTCCCGGCAGCTCTACGGGCGGACGATCAGCTCCGAGCGCCCCGGCCACCGGCTCATGGAGACCTGGCACCCGCTCGGCGTGGTCGGGGTGATCAGCGCCTTCAACTTCCCGGTCGCCGTCTGGTCGTGGAACACCGCGCTCGCCCTCGTCTGCGGCGACCCCGTGGTGTGGAAGCCCTCGGAGCTCGCTCCGCTGTCCGCCCTGGCCGCCGCCGCCCTGCTCGACCGCGCCATCGCCGAGGAGGGTGCACCGGACGGACTCAGCCAGGTGCTGGTCGGCGGGGCCGACGTCGGCGAGGCGCTGGTCGGCCACCCGGGCGTCGCGCTGCTGAGCGCCACCGGCTCGACCCGCATGGGCCGGGCGGTCGGACCGCGGGTGGCCGACCGCTTCGGCCGGTCCCTGCTGGAGCTGGGGGGCAACAACGCCGCGATCGTGACCCCCTCGGCCGACCTGGACCTCACCACCCGCGGCGTCGTCTTCGCCGCCGCCGGCACGGCCGGGCAGCGCTGCACCACCATGCGCCGGGTCATCGCCCACGTCGACGTCGTCGACGAGCTCACCGACCGGGTCACCGCCGCCTACCGCCGGCTGCCCATCGGCTCGCCGACCGCGGAGGGGACGCTGGTCGGCCCGCTGATCCACGACGCCGCCTACAAGGCGATGCAGGACGCCCTCGAGGCCGCGCGGCAGCAGGGCGGCGAGGTCGTCGTGGGCGGCGGCCGCCGCCTCGCCGACGAGGCACCGGACGCCTACTACGTGGAACCGGCGGTCGTGCGCATGCCCGAGCAGACCGACATCGTGCGGCAGGAGACCTTTGCGCCGATCCTCTACGTCCTGCCCTACCGCACGCTGGAGGAGGCCATCGCGCTCAACAACGACGTCCCGCAGGGCCTGTCGTCGAGCATCTTCACCTCCGACCACGCCGAGGCGGAGCGGTTCCTCGCCGCGGACGGCTCCGACTGCGGCATCGCCAACGTCAACATCGGCACCTCCGGCGCCGAGATCGGCGGCGCCTTCGGCGGGGAGAAGCAGACCGGCGGCGGCCGGGAGTCCGGCTCCGACGCGTGGCGCGGCTACATGCGCCGGGCCACCAACACGATCAACTACTCGGGCGAGCTCCCGCTGGCCCAAGGCGTCAAGTTCACCGTCTGACAGCGGTTTTCAGGCGGTTTGGGGGGCGGAGTAGCCGGCGTGGGTGAACCAGCCGGCGGCATCGCTGGCGGTGACCGCGGCCAGGGCCCCAGCGATGGCGGCGTCCAGAGCCGCTCGTGTGCGTGCCCCGGCGGCCTTGATCAGGGTCTTGAGCTTGCTGAAGGCCTCCTCGACCGGGGAGAAGTCCGGTGAGTAGGCGGGCAGGAAGACCAGCCGGCAGCCGGCGGCCTCGACCAGGGCGCGCATCCGGTCGGGCTTGTGCGCGCCGACGTTGTCGACCACCACCACCTGCCCGGGCCGCAGC
>DASQNB010000180.1:0-6803 GCA_035645175.1 Geodermatophilus sp. | reverse complement strand
CGCGGGTCGCTCCCCGCTCACTCGAAGCGCACGGGCTGCCCGGTGGCCTCGAGCACCGACAGCCACAGGTCGCCCAGCGGGTCGACGTGGTTGCGACGGCTGACCGCCAGCGGCATCGGCATGTGCACGAAGCGCCGCCGCCTGCGCGCGACGATGACCTCCGTGCGTCCGGCCATCGCCGCGTGCACGGCGGCGTGAGCGAGACGGAGGCAGTAGGCGCTGTCGAAGGGGTTGGCCGGCACGCTGCGGATCGCGTAGCTGGGGTCGAAGTAGCGGACGTTGCACTCCGTGCCGTGCGCGTCGAAGTGCTCGGTGATCAGCCGGCGCAGCAGGCGACCGATGTCGCCGAAGCGGACGTTGCCCGAGGCGTCCGTGCCCGGCGCCTCACCCTCGACGTGCTCCTGCCCGGCCCCCTCGGCCACGACCACCACCGCGTGCCCGCGCTCGACCACCCGGCGGCGCAGGTGCTCCAGGAACCCCCGCTCGCCGTCCAGGGCGAAGGGCACCTCGGGGATGAGGACGTAGTCGGCGTCGTCCTTGGCCAGGGTGGAGTAGCAGGCGATGAAGCCGGAGTGGCGCCCCATGAGCTTGACCAGCCCGATCCCCCCGGGCGCGGAGCGGGCCTCGACGCTGGCCGCGTGGATGGACTTCGTCGCCTCCGCCATCGCGGTCTGGAAGCCGAAGCTCTGGTCGATGTAGGGGATGTCGTTGTCGATCGTCTTGGGAATCCCCACGACCGCGACCTTCAGGCCCCGCTCCCCGACCACGCGGACGATCTCCATGGCCCCGCGGATGGTGCCGTCGCCACCGATCACGAAGAGGATGTTGATGTTGAGCCGTTCGAGGGCGTCGACGACCTCCTCCGGGTCCTGCTCCCCGCGGGAGGTGCCGAGGATCGTGCCGCCCTCGTCGTCGATGTGCTGGACGACCTCCGCGGTGAGGTCGACGACGTCCTCCCCGTACCGCGGGACGAACCCGCGGTAACCGTTGCGGAACCCGACGATGCGCCGGACCCCGTAGTGCCGGGAGAGCTCGAGCACCAGTCCGCGGATGACGTCGTTGAGACCGGGACACAGGCCGCCGCAGGTCACGATCCCGACCCGCGTTTTGGCCGGGTCGAAGTAGATCCGCTTCCGGGGGCCGCCGGGTTCGAGGCTGGGCAGCTGGTCGACCGGGAGGCCCCGCGCACCGGCCATGGAGATCGTGTCGTCGAAGAGGATCCGGTCCTCCTCCACGACCGAGTGCTGGGTCGTCTCCCGCTCGCCCAGCCGGGCTGCCAGGGGTGAGTCGATCCGGCAGGGTCCGAGCGTCCGCACGGCGAGGTCCTCGTGGCTGACCATGCCCGGAACGCTGCCACACCCCGACGAGCCCGCTGCGACCCCCTCCGAGCCGCCGGCGGGCGGGTCCCGACTACTCCTGCAGGAGTAGTCGGGACGGCACAGGTGACGCCGCGGGGACGACGACGCCGCCGCCGTCGGTCCCTAGCGTCGACACCGTGATCGAACTGCAGCACCTGACCAAGCGGTACGGCGCCAAGACCGCCGTCGACGACCTGACGGTGACCGTCCTGCCCGGACGCGTGACCGGCTTCCTCGGTCCCAACGGCGCCGGCAAGTCCACCACCATGCGCATGGTCATGGGACTGGACCGCCCGACCAGCGGCACCGCCCGGGTCAACGGGAGGTCCTACGCCGACCTGCGCGCCCCGCTGCGGGAGGTCGGCGCCCTGCTGGAGGCCCGCGCCCTCCACCCGGCCCGCACCGCCCGGGCACACCTCGCCGCGCTGGCCGCCACGGCCGGGCTCCCGAGGAGCCGGGTCGACGTCGTCCTGGACCTCGCCGGCCTCACCGCCGTCGCCGACCGGACCGTCGGCGGGTTCTCCCTCGGCATGGGCCAGCGCCTCGGGGTGGCCACCGCCCTGCTCGGCGACCCGGCCACGGTCATCCTCGACGAGCCGGTCAACGGTCTGGACCCCGACGGCGTGCTGTGGATCCGCACCCTGACCCGGCGGCTGGCCCGCGAGGGACGCACGGTCTTCCTCTCCTCCCACCTGATGAGCGAGATGGCGGTGACCGCCGACCAGCTGGTCGTGGTCGGCCGCGGCCGGCTGATCGCCGACGTCCCCACCACCGAGTTCATCGACGGTGCCGGCGGCGAGTCGGTGCGGGTCCGCAGCCCGCGGGCCGGCCGGCTCACCGAGCTGCTCGTCGGCGCGGGCGTCACCGTCGGGTCCGGCGAACCCGGCCTGCTCGAGGTCCGCGGTCTGGACGCCGCCGAGATCGGCGACCGGGCCGCCGCGGCCGGGATCGCCCTGCACGAGCTCACCGTCGTCCGGCCCTCGCTGGAGGACGTGTTCATGGACCTCACCCGCGACGAGCGCGAGTACAGCGCCGACGAGAACCCGGAGGTGGCGGCATGACGACCGCCCTGGACACCCGCCGCGAGGAGACCAGCCGCCGCGAGGACACCGGCGGCGGGCTCCGCGGGCTGCTCACCGGCGAGTGGATCAAGCTGCGCTCGCTGCGCTCCACCTGGCTCACCCTCGGCATCGCGCTGGTCGTGATGGTCCTGCTGGGCTGGCTCTTCACCGGCACCGCCGAGTCGGGCGGCCCCGGTGGCGACGGCGGTGGCCCGCCCGAGCTCCGGACCGCCGGCCCGATCGGCCTGAGCCTGGCCGGCTACCGGCTCGCGCAGCTGGCCATCGGCGTCGTCGGCGTCCTGCTGGTCACCGGCGAGTACGCCAGCGGCACGATCCGCACGACCTTCGCCGCCGTCCCCCGCCGCTGGCCGGTGCTGGCCGGCAAGGCCGCCGTCTTCGCCGCGGTGGTGTTCCTCGCCTCCGCCGTCACGGCCGTGGTCGCCTTCCTCGTCGGCCAGGCCGCGAGCGGGGACGCCGGCGCGGCCCTCTCCGATGCCGGCGTCCCCCGCGTCCTGCTCGGCACCGCGCTGTACCTGACCGCCATCGGGCTGCTCGGCATGGCCCTGGGCTGGCTCGTCCGCTCCACGGCCGGCGCCGTCTCCGCGCTCTTCGGGCTGGTGTTCCTGCTGCCGATCCTGGCCCAGCTGCTGCCCTCGAGCTGGGGCCCGGACGTCGTCCGCTGGCTGCCGGGCGAGGCCGGCTCCCAGGTGCTGCAGCTGACCGCCTCGCCGGAGGCCTTCGGCCCGTGGGCCGGGTTCGCCGTGCTCTGCGGCTACCTGGCGCTGGCCTTCGGCGCCGCGGGAGTGCTGCTCCGACGCCGGGACGCGTGACCCCGGCGCCGTGACCCCGGCAGGACGACGGGGCAGCATCACCCCCGTGGAGGCCACACCGGGACGGCGCGCGCTCGGGCGCGAGGCCGTCCCGGTGCTCGTCCTCGCCGTCCTCACCACCGGCGCGCTGGTCCGGCTGCGCGACGGCGAGCCGGCCCTCGGCGAGGTCGCGGTCTCCCTGCTGCTGTGGGCGCCCGCCCTGGTCCGCCGTCGCTCCCCGCTGCCCGCCTTCGCCGCCACCGCCCTCCTGGTCGCCGTCCACTGGGTCCCGTCGGGGTTCGACGCCGGTCAGCTGCTGCCCGCCGACCTGGCGCTGCTGCTCGTCCTGGCCACCGTGACCGAGCGCTGCAGCACCGCCTGGGCGGTCCTGGCCACCGGGGTCTGCCTGCTGTTCGCGCTGGCCACCCTCCTCGGCACGACCGCACCGACCGAGGGACACCCGGTGGCCCCGCTCTCGGCGTTCACGCTGGTCGCCGCGGTGACCGGCCGCAACCTGCGGGCGCGGGCCACGGTGCTGGCCGGGCTGCGCGAGCGGGCCGAGCGCGCGGAGCTCGAGCGCGACCAGCAGGCGCGCATCGCCGTCGCCGAGGAGCGGACCCGGATCGCCCGCGAGGTGCACGACGTCGTGTCGCACAACGTGTCGGTCATGACCGCCCTCGCCGACGGCGCGGGGTACGCGCTGCGCTCCGGCACCGACTCCCTGCGGGCCCGCGACGCCGTTGCCGCGATCGCGGCCACCGGCCGCGAGGCGCTGGCCGAGCTGCACGGCATGCTCGGCGTGCTCCGCTCCGACGACGACCCCGGGAGCGACGGCGACGCCTCCCGCTGCCCCGCTCCCGGGCTGGCCGACCTGCCCGCCCTCGTCGACCAGGTCCGCGGCGCCGGGCTGCCCACCACGCTCACCGTCGTCGGGCAGCCGGCGCCGCTGAGCACCGCCGCGCAGCTGGCCGTCTACCGGCTGGTGCAGGAGGCGCTCACCAACACCCGCAAGCACGCCGGCGGCGCGAGCCGGGCCGGCGTGGTGCTGACCTGGACCGGCGACGGGCTCGACGTGGTCATCCAGGACGACGGCACCGGCGGTGCGGCCTCCCCGGACCACGTCGGCCACGGCCTGGTCGGCATGCGCGAGCGGATCGGCGCCCACGGCGGCTCGGTCAGCGCCGGCCCCGCACCGACGGGCGGCTGGCGGGTCGCGGCATCCCTCCCGCTCCCCGCCCCCGTGACGCGCCGGTGACCACCGTCCTGCTCGTCGACGACGAGCCGCTGGTGCGCCTCGGCTTCAGCATGGTGCTCGCCGCGCACGAGGACCTGCAGGTCGTCGGCGAGGCCGGCAACGGCGCGGAGGCGGTCGAGCTGACCGGGCGGCTGCGACCCGACGTCGTCGTCATGGACGTGCGGATGCCGGTGCTGGACGGGGTGGCCGCGACCCGGCGGATCGTGTCCGCCGGCGTGCCCAGCCGGGTCGTCGTCCTCACCACCTTCGACCTGGACGAGTACGCGTTCGCCGCGTTGCAGGCCGGGGCCAGCGGGTTCCTGCTGAAGAACACCGAGCCCGCCGAGCTGGTGGCCGCGATCCGCACGGTCGCCCGCGGGGACGCCGTCGTCGCCCCGCGCGTGACCCGCCGGCTGCTGGAGACCTTCGCCGCGCAGCTGCCCTCCGCCGACCGGGCCGCCGACCCCCGGCTCGCCCGGCTGACCGACCGGGAACGCGAGGTGCTCGTCCAGGTGGCCACGGGGCGCTCGAACGCCGAGATCGCCGCCGAGCTCACCCTCTCCGAGCTCACCGTCAAGACGCACGTCGGACGGATCCTGACGAAGCTGGAGCTGCGCGACCGGACGCAGGCCGCCGTCCTCGCCTACCGGGAGCGCCTCGTCGTCCCCCCGTGAGGTCGGGCGCGGAGGAGGCCACGCACTCAGGCACCCGCTGTGGTGGGGTCCCCGGCGACGTCCTCCGGCGGGGCCGGCACGGCGGCCTGCGCGGGGGCCGAGGTGACGCCCGGGCGGCCGCGGCGGGCGACCGCCACGGTGAGGAAGGACGTGGCCACCCCGGTGGCCAGCGCGGCGAGCGCCCAGGCCGGGCCCGTCCGCTCGATGCCCAGCGCGTGGTCCAGGGAGAGGTCGCCGGGGCCGGTCTCGGCCAGCGCCGTCACCGCGCCGATGAGGACGGCGTTGTACTCCCATCCGCCGTTGGCGGCCCACGGGCCGTTGGGCAGGTGCACCTTGCGGATCGCGGTGGTCATCACCCCGGTGATCGCGGAGGCGGCGAGCGGAGTGGCCAGCCCGGCGGCCAGCAGCGTGCCGCCGGCGGTCTCGGTGGCCCCGGCCAGCAGGGCGTGCACCTTCGCGGGCCGCATCCCGAGCGACTCCATCATGCCCTCGGTGCCGGCCCGGCCCGGGCCGCCGAACCAGCCGAAGAGCTGCTGCGTGCCGTGGCCGATGAACAGCCCGCCGATGACGAGCCGCGCTCCCAGGCGTCCAACGCTCATGTCGTTCTCTCCTCTGGTCCAGCGTGTCGGATGAGCAGGCCCCGGCCCTGTCGGGATCCGGTGCCTCACGGTGTCACGTACCTGGCGGCCGGCCGGACCAGGCCGCCTCGAGCAGTGCGGTGACGCCTTCCCTCGTCACCGGCCTGGGGTTGCGGTATGACGACCCGGCCCTCCCGGCAACGGCCAGTTCGGCGATGCGCGGGATGTCCTCCTCCTGCATGCCGAGCTCGGCCAGTGAGCGGGGGGCGCCGAGCCGGTCGGCGAGCTCCCACAGTCCCCGGGCGGGGTCGGGCCCGCCGCCGAGGGCGCGGGAGAGCGCGGCCACCGCGTCGGGGGCGGACGGGGCGTTGTAGGCCAGCGCGTGCGGCAGGACGACGGTGTGGGTCTGGGCGTGCGGCAGGTCCAGCGTGCCGCCCAGGGTGTGGCACAGCTTGTGGTGCAGCGACATCGTGGTGGCGGCCAGCACCGCGCCGCACAGCCAGGCGCCGTACTGGGCCTCCCCGCGCGCCTCCAGATCGCTGCCGAGGGCCACGACGCGCGGTAGCGCGGCGGCCAACGCCCGGGTGCCCTCCTCGGCCATCAGCGAGACGATGGGGGTCGCGTCGGGGGCGTACAGGCCCTCGACGGCGTGCGCGATCGCGTTGAACCCGCTGGTGGCGGACAGCCCGGTGGGCAGGGTGAGGGTGAGCTCGGGGTCGTAGACGACGCTGCGGGGCAGCACCCGGAGGTCGCGGCCGGTGCGCTTGGCCCCGCCCTCGGTGAGCCCCCACACCGGGGTCATCTCTGAGCCGGCGTAGCTGGTCGGCACGGCGATGACCGGCAGGTCGTGCTCGAGCGCGATGGCCTTGCCCAGCCCGACCGCCGACCCGCCACCGACGGCCACGCAGCCGTCGGCGCGCAGCTCAGCCGCGACCTCACGCGCCCGGTGGGCGACTTCGACCGGCACGTGCATCCGCGCCTCGGGCAGCACCCCGACCGCCTTGTCGCCCAGGGCGGCGGCGACCTGCTTGCCGGTGACCTCCTGCTCCGGAGAGCACAGGACCAGCACCCGGGTCAGTCCCAGGGCCT
>DASQNB010000179.1:0-5477 GCA_035645175.1 Geodermatophilus sp. | reverse complement strand
ACCGCGCTGCTGGGCGTCGTCCTCGGGTGGCTGCTGCTGGTGCAGGGACTGCCCGACGTCGACGTGCTGTGGACGGCGAACGTGCTGGCCGAGGGGCCGGTGCTGCTGACCCGTGCGGCCGTGGCGGTGCTCGTGGCCCTCGGCGCCGGCTGCGTCGTGGGCGGACTGGTCGCCACCCGCCGCTTCCGTGAGCGGCCGGACCGGCCGGCCGACGAGTTCCTGCTGCGCAGGTGGGACTCGCCGGCCGGCCCGGGTGCTACGCCGGGTCGCCGGTGACCGGCTGCAGGTGGCTGCGCTCGGCGAACATCGCGTTCGCCCGCTCCAGGTCGGCCTCGAAGTCCACCTCGACGGCCGCGTGCTGCGAGATGTCCAGCGGCCGGACGCGCAGCCCGGCCGAGGCGATCGCGGTCTCGATGCCGCGCTCGAAGTAGTCCTGCTCCGCGCAGGTCGCCAGGTGCTCGATCAGCACCGGCTTGTCGGCGGCGCAGACGTGGTTGATGCCGACCGCCTCGCCGAGGCCCCCGACCACCGTCTTGGACAGCTCGTCGATCCAGCCCTCGGCGTCGACGGTGTACTTGACCTCCTCGTCGGCGACGGTGGAGGTGTCGACGCAGACGAAGCTCTCCTCGGCCCGCAGCGCCGGCAGGGCGGTCTCGATCACCGCCGGGTCGAAGACGACGTCGCCGTTGAGCCACAGCACGCCGCCGTCGCGGGTGTTCCGCAGCGCGCGCAGCAGGCTCTGCGAGGTATTGGTGACCCGGTAGTCGGGGTTGTAGGCGAAGCGCACGTCGGGGACCGCCCGCATGACGCGCTCGGCCTCGAACCCGACGACCACGGTGATGTCGACCGAGGGGCCGAGCACCGAGCGCAGCCCGTCGAGCTGGCGCTGCAGGATGCTGCGCCCGTCGTGCAGGGGGGTCAGCGGCTTGGGCCAGGGCCGGCCCAGCCGGGTGCCCATCCCGGCGGCCAGGATGACGACCTGGACGGGGACGTCCAGGCCCGGGGCGGCAGGGGCCGGCCCGGTCAGTTCGGCGGTGGTGGCGCGGTCAGCGAGCACGGTCGTCCCCTCCTCGGGTGGTGGTCCCACCGGCCGGTGCCGGCGGGAAGAGCAGGTCGAGGACGCGCTCGGTGGCGTGCCCGTCCTCCAGGTGGCAGAAGGTCTGCCGGAACTCGGCGTAGCGGGTGGCGTAGCGCTCCCGCACCCCGTCGAGGTCGGCGATGGCGTCGATCAGCTCCGCGCTGGTGGACAGCATCGGCCCGGGGGCGACGTCCTCCAGGTCGAAGTAGAACCCACGCAGCTCGTCGCGGAAGTAGGCCAGGTCGTAGGCGAAGAACAGCATCGGCCGGCCGGTGATGGCGAAGTCGAACATCGTCGAGGAGTAGTCGGTGACCATGGCGTCGGCGGCCAGGTACAGGTCCCGGATGTCGGGGTGGCTGCAGACGTCGTGCACCGGAGAGCCGGCCACGACCTCCAGCCGGTCCATGACCATGTTGTGCAGCCGCAGCAGCAGCACGTGGTCCTGCCCCAGCCGGGCGGTGAAGTCCTCGAGGTCGACGGGGAACTCGAAGTCCTGCGGCCCGGTCTTCTTGAACACCAGGTCGTCGCGCCAGGTGGGCGTGTAGAGGACGACGGTCTGGTCGTCGGGGATGCCGAGGTCGGCGCGGACGGCGGCCCGGATGGCGTCCCGCTGGGGGCTGCTGAGCAGGTCGTTGCGCGGGTAGCCGGTCTCGTGGACCTCCCCGCGGTAGCCGAAGGCGTTGCGCAGCCGGGGGGTGCTGGCCGCGTTCGGCGACAGCAGCAGGTCCCACTTGGCGATGTCGTGCTCCAGGTAGGCCAGCCGGCCCTCCGGCGCCCAGCGGACGTCGTTGTGGATCCGCTTGAGCGGGGTGCCGTGCCAGGTCTGCAGGTAGCGGGCGCCGGGCTTCTTCTCCCAGTCCAGCGGGATGTGGTCGTTCGAGACGACCACGTCCGCGCCCTCCAGGGCCGCGATCGACTCGGGGCTGCCGAAGGTCACGGTGGCGACGTCGTCGGGGAAGGTCGCCTGCGTGTGCGGGGCCGAGAGCCAGGTGTGGGTCGCCTCGACGCCGCGCTGGAGCAGTCCTTCGTACAGCGCGCGGGGGCTGTCGGAGAAGTGGCCGCGGAAGGCCACGTAGACGATGTTCACTCCACTCCTCCCGTGCGGATCAGGTCGCCGGCGGCCCGGTGGCGGAGCACGGGCAGCAGCAGGCCGGCCAGATGCTGCCAGGAGTCGACGATCGCGATCACCCCGGCGTCGGTCAGCGCGGCCGCCCGCTCCGCGCGCTCGGCCTCGGGCACGAACAGCAGGTTGCCGACGGTCGGGCAGCCGGCCCGCACCGCCGACAGCGCGCCGGGCACCGAGTCCTCGACCGCCAGCCCCGCCTCCGGGGCGATGCCCAGCTGCTCGCAGGCGTGCAGGTAGACGGCCGGGTCGGGCTTGCTGGTCGGCACCGGCAGCGAGTCCTCGGCGCTGAAGCGGACGGCGGGCGGGATCAGCTCGTCCAGGCCGGTGGCGGTGAAGCAGGCGGCCAGCCGGCTGAGCGCGCTGGAGCTCACCGCGGCCGGGCGCAGGTGCGCGGCCAGGGCGGTGAGCGCGGCCCGCGTCGGCTCGTGCGGGGTGAGGGTGGCGCCCAGGTGGGCGGTCACGGCCCGCTTCTCCTCGGCGACCCACGGCTCGACGTCGACGTCCGGGGAGCCGGCCTCGGCGGCCAGCCGGCGCGACGTCGTCCGGAAGTTCATGCCCGTGGTGGCCAGCCGCAGCTCCTCGGGGGTGAACCGGCGGTCCACGCCGAGGTCGGCGAGGAAGCGGTTGGTCACGTCGGCCGACGCGACGAAGGCCGGTTCCTCGGAGGGGAACAGGTTGCCGTCGGCGTCGCAGAGGAGGGCCTCGAGCCGCGCGACGAGCGGCCCGGGGAGGGCGGGCATCGGGGCGGTACCTCCGGAGGGGGTCGTCATCGGGAGAGGGGGCGGGCCGGGACGGCGAGGGCGGCGGCGACCGTGGCGCGGGCGCCGAGCCGGTCGAGCCGCTCGAGGGCATCGGCGATCTCCGCGACGAGTTCCGGGTCGTCCCCGAGGTCGCCGAAGACGGCGCGGACGCCGAGCAGCGGCCGTGGGTCGGTGCCGCCTGCGCGGGCCAGCGCCTGCAGCTCGGCGGCGCGCTCGTCCTCCAGGGTCAGCAGCCGTCCCTCGCCGTCGACACCGCGCAGGTGACGGCACCAGCCCGCCACGGCCAGGGTGAGCAGGGGCGCCGGGCGGCCCTGCCCACGCGACTGGCGCAGCGAGGGCAGCACGTGCTGGGGCAGCTTCGCCGAGCTGCGCCGGCACAGCCGGTCGAGGCGGTCGGCGATCGCCGGGTTGGCCAGGCGCTGCAGCAACGTGCGCTTGTAGGCCGTGAGGTCGACGCCCGCCGGCTGGGGGAGCAGCGGGGTGACCTCGTCGTCCATGAGCCGCGCGGCGTAGGCGGCGAACACCGGGTCGGCCATCAGCTCGTCCATGCGGGTGTACCCGGCGAGCGAGCCGAGGTGGCCCAGCGCCGAGTGGCTGGCGTTGAGCAGGCGGGTCTTCATCAGCTCGTAGTCGCCGACGTCGCGGACGAACCGGACGCCGACCTCGTCCAGCGGCGGGCGGCCGTTGCTGAAGGTGTCCTCGATGAACCACTGCGAGAACGGCTCGGTGACGACCGGCCAGCGGTCGTCGACCCCGTAGCGGGCGGCGAGGGCGGCGCGCTCCTCCGGGGAGGTCTGCGGGGTGATCCGGTCGACCATGCTGCTGGGGAAGGCGACCCGGTCGGTGATCCAGCGGGCCAGCACCTCGTCGCGCAGCCGGGCCAGGCCGACGACGGAGGCGCGGGTGACCTCGCCGTTGCGGTGCAGGTTGTCGCAGCTGACCACGGTGAAGGGGGCCAGGCCCGCCCGCCGGCGCCGGTCGAGGGCCTCGACCAGGTAGCCGAACACGCTGGCCGGTGCGTGCGGCTCGGCCAGGTCGCGGCGGACCTCGGGGTCGTCGGCGGGGAAGGCACCGCTGTGCGGGTCCTGCAGGTAGCCCGCCGGGGTGATGGTCAGCGTGACCAGCCGGGTGCGCGGGTCGCTGAGCCGGTCGAGGACGGCCGCGGGGTCGTCCGGGGCGTAGAGGTAGTCGACCATCACGCCGACGACGCGAGCGCGCTCACCGTCGGGGCTGCGCTCCACGACGGTGTAGAGGTGGTCCTGCGGGGCGAGGGCCTCCTGCAGGTGCCGCTGCCGCAGACCCACGCCGACCACGCCCCACCCGGACGAGACGCGCCGCTCGGCGAGCTCGTCGAAGTAGATGAGCTGGTGGGCCCGCGAGAAGCCGCCCACGCTGAGGTGGACGACGGCCGGGGTCAGTGCGCTGCGGTCGTACGTCGGGACGGCGAGCCGGGCGTCGTGGCTGCGCAGCGTCGCCTGCCGCAGCGGGCGCACCAGGGACTCGCCGGGCGCAGGGCTCACCGGGAGGCTCGGGGCGGGGACCGGCGGGGGGAGGGTCGGCGCCTGGGTGCCCGTCATGGGCTCTGCCGTGGTCATGCGGCGTCGGTCCTCCTTCGTGCACGTGGTGCGGTGGCGTCCCCTCGCGGCGGTCCTGTCGCAGCCCGGCGGGACAGCGGGGTGGTGCAGCGGTGATCATCCGTACACGGCAGGCGCCGGGTCCGGCCGGTCCGGGCCGTCCCTCTGTGGCGCTCAGCCGCGACCGACGCGGGGGCGTCGCGGCGCGATCGGTTTCACGCCGGGGCGCGAACATAGCCGGATCTGCCCCGTCACAAACCGTGCGGGCGTCGTGTCGCGTGTGACGTGCGGGACGTGTGTGACGTCACAGACGGCGCGTCGCCCGGAACACGCCGAGCAGAGGGTCACGGATCCATCACGGGGTGTTTGGATCGGCGACGACCCCCTCGAGTCCGGCAACGGGCGTTCTCCCTTCGAACGGGCAGGTGCATGGCCGGACGGCGTCGCGCTCAGCGCACCGGGGACCCTCGGGTCCTCGGTCCCTCTGCATCCAGGAGGACGGCCTCGGGTCCGCGCCGCGGCCCACTGCTGCTCAGCGCGCTGGTCGCCGGTGGACTGGTCGCCGGGGTCACGGGTGTGTCGAACGCCTCCGACGCCCCGGCCGGGCCGACCTCGGTGCTCGCCGCCCAGATGGAGCTGGCCACCGTGGGGGACGACGTCGAGACGCTGCCCATGGCCTCGATCACCGTCGCGGAGGCCGAGGCCCGGCTGGCGGAGGTCGCCGCCTCCCGCGCCGAGCGCGCCGCGGCCGAGGCGGCCGCGGCCGAGGCCGCCCGGGAGGCCGCACGGCCCAAGGCGGTGCTGCCGGTCGACGGCGCCCGGTTCACCAGCGGCTACGGCGGTCGGTGGGGCACCTTCCACTACGGCATCGACCTGGCCGCCCCCATGCGGACGCCGGAGTACTCGGCGATGGACGGCGTCGTCCTGCGGGCCGGCTC
>DASQNB010000178.1:0-4625 GCA_035645175.1 Geodermatophilus sp. | reverse complement strand
TACCTCGGCATCGCCGCAGGGCTCGGCTACGAGGGGACGACGACGGCCGTCACCCAGGGCTTCGGCATCCTGATGGCGGAGGTGGGCCTCATCATCGGCTTCGGCGTGATGCTGGGGACGCTGTTGTCGGCCATGGGGACGTTGCACCGCGTCGTGGACGGGATGCTGCGGCTCTTCGGGGTCAAGCGGTCCCCCTACGTCATCGGCTTGGCCTCGGGAGTTGTCTTCCCCGCGATCTACTTCGACGTCGCGCTGGTGATCCTGGGACCCATGGCCCGCTCGATCGCCCTGCGGACCGGACTCAGCATCGCTCCGCTGGCCGGCTCCTTGGCCATCGGCCTCGAGGTGGCGCTGCTGATGGTCCCGCCCGGTGCAGCCGCGCTGGCCATCGCGGCCGCTCTGGACATCCCGCTCGGCACCATGCTCCTGTGGGGGATCCCCTTCGGCATCGTGGTCATCGTCGTCTCCATCCTGCTGCACAGCCTGCTCATGCGCTTCACCTGGAACGACGAGAAGGACGACGACCCGCTGACCGACCCCGAGCACACCGGTGAGATCGCCGGATACGGCCTCCCACCAGGCGCCGATGAGCCCTCCGGTGCTCAGGCAGCCATCGCGACCGACCAGCAGGCCCCGCAGCACGATCGCGGCGGTGGAGCGACGGCCGTCACGGAGGACCCGCAGCGCGGCACCGCCCCCGCCGGCGCAGGCGACAAGGGGACGGGGAGGCAGCTGCCCTTGCTCGTCGCCCTCCTCCCGCTGCTCATCCCGGTGCTGCTCATCGTGGCCGACACCAGCAGCAGTGCGGCCGGCGCGGAGATCGCCCTGCTCGGCTTCCTGGGCAATCCCGTGGTGGCCCTCCTCATCGGACTGCTCCTGGGCACCGCTCTCGCCGTGCCGTCACTGGGCCGGACGGGCGTCGAGGAGGTGATCGTGAGGGCCGCCGGGACCAGCGGCGTCATCCTCCTGTTCACCGGCGTCGCGGGATCGCTCGGGCAGGTCATCGCCGAGACCAACATCGGGGACCTGGTGGCCGGCCTCTTCAGTGCCAACGCGGCCTTCCCGCTCGTGCTGGCCTGGCTGGTCGCGGCGCTGCTGCGCCTCGCCCAGGGCTCCGGGTCCGTGGCCGCCATCACCGCGGCGGCCCTGCTGGCGCCGGTCGTCGCGGACCTGGGCCTGTCCGCAGTGCTGATCTGGCTGGCCGCCGCGTCCGGGGCCGCCTTGGGCGGGCACGTCACCGACAACACCTTCTGGATCTTCAAGACGCTGCTGGGCCTCTCCGTGCGCGGCACCTTCCAGGTCTACACGGTCGCCCAGGGGCTGTTGTCCTTCGTCGGCCTGGGCGCGGTCCTCGTGCTCAGCATCTTCGCCTGACGGAAATCGAGCAAAGGAGATCTCCAGCATGAACGCACCCACGAGCCCGGCCGTCGCGAACGCGGCCGGCACGGTCGACAGAGCGGAGCGGATCGAGCGGATCCGTCAGGCCGCGTACCGGATCCGGCACAACGCCCTGGACATGGGGGAGGTGCAGGGGCAGGGCTACATCGGCCAGGCGCTGGGCGTCGCCGACGTCCTCGCGGTCGTCTACAACGACCAGCTCCGCTACCGCCCCGAGGACCCGCACTGGCCCGACCGGGACCGGTTCCTGCTCTCCATCGGCCACTACGCCATCGCGCTGTACGCCGCGCTGGCCGAGGCCGGCATCATCCCGCTCGAAGAGCTGGAGACCTACGGCTCCGATGACTCCCGGCTGCCGATGTCGGCGATGGCCTCCTACACCCCGGGTGTGGAGATCTCCGGCGGCTCGCTGGGCCACGGGCTGCCGGTGGCCACCGGGATGGCGCTCGGGCTGCGCCACCAGGGCAATCCGGCGCGGGTGTTCAACCTGCTCTCGGACGGCGAGCTGGACGAGGGCTCGACCTGGGAGGCGGCCATGGCGTGTGCCCACCACGGCCTGGACAACGTCACCGCCATCGTCGACGTCAACGCTCTGCAGGCCGACGGCCCCACCGCCGGCGTGCTGCGCACCGAGCCGGTCCTCGACAAGTGGCAGGCCTTCGGCTGGCACGCCCTGCGGGTCGACGGCAACGACGTCGAGGCCCTCGTCGACGCCTTCGACGAACTGCGCGCGCACCGCGGCTCCCCGGCGGTGCTGATCTGCGACACCCGCATCGGCTGCGGCGTGCCGCTGCTCGAGACCCGCGAGAAGGCCCACTTCATGCGGGTGGAGGAGCACGAGTGGCAGGCCGCCCGCACCCAGCTCGAGGAAGGACTGGCCCGATGACCAGCACCGCCCCCCGCAAGAAGCTCACCACCTCGGCGATGATCGCCTCGTTCGCCGACCCCGGTCAGCGCACCACCAGCGCACCGTTCGGGCACGCGCTCAACCGGCTGGCCGAGGAACGGCCCGAGATCGTCGGGCTGTCGGCCGACCTGGCCAAGTACACCGACATGCACGTGTTCCGCGACGCCCACCCGGACCGCTTCTTCCAGATGGGCATGGCCGAGCAGTCGCTGCTCGGCGCCGCCGCCGGCATGGCGGAGGTGGGGCTGGTGCCCTTCGCCTCCACCTACTCGGTGTTCGCCACCCGGCGGGCCTATGACTTCCTCTGCCTGGACATCGCCGAGCCGGCGCTGAACGTCAACGTCGTCGGCGGCCTGCCCGGGCTGACCACCGGCTACGGGCCCAGCCACCAGGCCACCGAGGACCTCGCGATCCTCCGCGGCTGCCCGGGCCTGACCATCGTCGACCCGTGCGACTCGGTCGACATCGAGCAGGCCGTGCCGGCCCTGGCGGCCGCGCCGGGACCCACCTACCTGCGGCTGCTGCGCGGCGCGGTGCCGACCGTGTTGGACGAGTACGACTACCGCTTCGAGCTCGGCAGGGCCGCCGAGCTGCGCACCGGGCGGGACGTCGTCCTCATCTCCACCGGGCTGATGACCATGCGCGCGCTGCAGGCCGCGGCCCGGCTGGAGGCCGACTCCGTCGACGTCGCCGTGCTGCACGTGCCCACGATCAAGCCGCTGGACACCGAGGCGATCCTGCGGGCGGCCCGCACCGACCGGCTGGTGGTCACGCTGGAGAACCACACGGTGGTCGGGGGCCTGGCCGAGTCGGTCGCCGCGACGCTGGCCTATGCCGGAGCGGGCACCCGGGTGGTGCCGATCGCGCTGCCCGACGAGTTCCTCGCCGCCGGCGCGCTGCCCACCCTGCACGACCGCTACGGCCTGTCCACCGACGCCGTCGTCGCCAAGGTCAAGGCCGAGCTCGGCGGCGGCACGCACGCCCCCTGGGCCGCCGACCCCGACCCGGCCACGGCCTGATCCGACGCCTGCACGTCACCACCAGGCAGGTCGACGCCCGGCGGCGGTCGGCGCGCTGACCACCGCCGGGCAGCGGGGTCGAACACGCTCGAGTCGGCGCCGCATGCACTCCACGACGACCGCTCCTCACGGCCGGTCGAGCCCACCTCACGGCCACCGGCTACAGGCCGGAGGCCTGCAACCGGACCTTCCATTCCACATCCCACAGTTCCTGGAGAGACCCATGTCCGTGTCCGACAAGACCGCCATCGTCACCGGCGCCGGCTCCAAGCGCGGCATCGGCCGCGCCACCGCCCACACCCTGGCCGCCGCCGGCTGGAACATCGCCATCCTCGACCTGGACGAGGGCAGCGCCAAGGACGCCGCCCAGGAGATCGCCGAGCAGCGCGGCGTCCAGGCCGTCGGCATCGGCTGCGACGTCACCGACGAGGCGTCCGTCGAGAGCGCGCTGGCCGCTCTGGACGGCTCAGTGCCCCCCGTGGGCGCCCTCGTGAACAATGCCGGCATCACCTCACCGACCCCGTTCCTCGAGGTCACCGGCAATGAGTGGGACCGCATCTTCGCGGTCAACGTGCGCGGCGCGTACAACATCACCCGCCGCGTCGCCCCCGGCATGGCCGAGCGCGGCTTCGGTCGCATCGTGTTCCTGGCGTCGGTCTCGGCCGAGCGGGGCGGCGGCGTCTTCGGCGGTGTCGCCTACTCCGCGGCCAAGGCCGCCCAGCTCGGGTTCACCCGGGCCCTGGCCCGCGAACTCGGGCCGCACGGCGTGACGGTCAACGCCGTCGCCCCGGGGCTGATCGACACCGACATCACCGGCGGCGCCCTGGAGGGCGAGCGCAAGGCCCAGCTCGTCGCCGGCATCCCCGTCGGGCGCAACGGCAACGTCAACGACGTCGCCGACCTCATCACCTCCCTGTGCCGCGAGGAGACCGGTTACATCACCGGCGTCACCTACGACGTGAACGGCGGCTCGCACATCCACTGACCCGCCGCGGCTCGGGCCGCTCCCCGCCCCCGCGGGGTAGCGGCCCGAGCTCGCCGACCTTGCCTCGGTCGGAGACCTTCTGAGCCGACCATCGGCCGCCTCTCCAGCACACCCGCTCGGTCCAGCACCTTCCCGTCGGCGCACCGCAGGGGCGCGACGACGAACGACGACAACTGTGGGGGTAGACATGTTCGCCAAGGTCCTGGTGGCCAACCGGGGTGAGATCGCGGTCCGGGCGTTCCGGGCCGCCTATGAGCTGGGCGCCGGCACGGTCGCGGTGTTCCCGCACGAGGACCGGAACTCCGTCCACCGGCTC
>DASQNB010000177.1:0-2418 GCA_035645175.1 Geodermatophilus sp. | reverse complement strand
GCGGCTGCCGGGCACCGCCGGCGTCCTCACGGCGCTGTCGGAGATGCGGCGGGAGAACCAGCACCTGGCGATCGTCGTCGACGAGTACGGCGGCACCGACGGCATCGTCACCCTCGAGGACCTCATCGAGGAGGTCATCGGCGAGATCTACGACGAGTACGACGAGGACGTCACTGACGACGGGGACGACCGGCCGGACGGCCCGCACGAGGTCGACGGGCTGCTCAACCTCGACGACTTCCGCGAGGCGACCGGCCTGCAGCTGCCCGAGGGCCCCTACGAGACCGTCGCCGGCTACGTGCTCGCCGAGCTCGGCCGGCTGCCCGTCGTCGGCGACACCGTCGAGGTCGAGGGCCGCACGCTGACGGTCCTGGAGCTCGACGGACGGCGGATCGCGCGGATCTCGGTCAGCCGCGCCCCGCAGCCCGAGGTCGACCCGGCCCAGGTGCCGACCAGCACGGTCGGCCCTTGACGCGTGGCCCCTCTGCAGGGGCCCGCCGCGAGCCTGCGAGTGATGGGGGGCAGCGGGGTCCTTGCTCGGGCGCACACATCCCCTGAGTGGTCGCCGTCAGCCGCTCTTGGTCGCGGTCTCCCACGCGTCGCGGACGATCCCGGTCAGGTCGGTGTGCCGCGGCGTCCAGCCCAAGTCCGTGCGGATCCGATCGCTGGAGGCGACCAGCTGGGCGGGGTCCCCGGCCCGCCGCTCACCGACGACGACCGGGACCGGGTGCCCGGTGACCTCGCGGACGGCGTCGATGACCTGCTGCACCGAGAAGCCGGTGCCGTTGCCCAGGTTGTAGATGCGGTGCTCGCCGGGCTGCGGCGCGGTCAGCGCGAGCAGGTGGGCGTCGCTGAGGTCCTCGACGTGGATGTAGTCGCGGATGCAGGTGCCGTCCGGCGTCGGGTAGTCCTCGCCGTAGACGGTCAGGTGCTCCCGCTGGCCGGCCGCCACCTGCAGCGCGATCGGGATGAGGTGGGTCTCGGTGGTGTGCCGCTCGCCCAGGCCGTACGCGGCGCCGGCCACGTTGAAGTAGCGCAGGCTCACCGCCGCGAAGTCGTGGGCGGTGGCGTAGGAGGTGAGCATGGCGTCGACGGCGAGCTTGGTGGCGCCGTAGGTGTTGGTCGGCCTCGTCGGGGCGTCCTCGCGGATCGGCACCTGCTCGGGCTCGCCGTAGGTGGCTGCGGTGGAGGAGAAGACGATCCGGCGGCAGTCGGCCGCGCGCATGGCCTCCAGCAGCGCCAGCGTCCCGGCCACGTTGGTGTCCCAGTAGACCTCCGGCTCCACCTGCGACTGGCCGACCAGGCTCTTGGCCGCGAAGTGCAGCACCGCCTCGGGGCGCACCTCGGCCAGGACCGGCGCGGACTCGTGCAGCGACGCCTGCACGAGGCGGGCGCCCGGCGGGACGGCGTCGGCGTGCCCGGTGGAGAGGTCGTCGAGGACGGTCACCTCGTGGCCGCCCTCGAGGAGGGCGGCGGTGACTACGCTGCCGATGTAGCCGGCTCCACCGGCGACGAGAACGCGCATGCGCCCACCCTAGATCCGCGCGCGGGCCCCCCACCGGCGGGATGCGGAGGCGCGGTCAGGAGGTCCGGACGTGGTCAGCGCACGACCGGCGGTGCAGCAGCTGCCCGCCTACCGGCCGGGGCGCAACCCCGCCGACCTCGCCCGGGAGATCGGCGTCGAGCGGGCGGTCAAGCTGGCCAGCAACGAGGTGGCGTTCCCGCCGCTGCCGGCCGTCGTCCAGGCCCTGACCGCCGCCGCCGGGGAGACCAACCGGTACCCCGACAACGGGGCCGTCGTCCTCACCGCCGCGCTGGCGGAGCGGTACGGCGTCGACCCCGCCCAGGTGGTGACCGGCTGCGGCGCGGTGATGCTGTGCCAGCAGCTCGCGCAGTCGTTCAACGACCCCGGCACGAGCATCGCCTTCGCCTGGCGCTCCTTCGAGATGTACCCGCTGCTGGCCCGGGTGGCCGGGGCGCGGGCCGTGCAGGTGCCGCTGGTGCCCGGCCGCCCGGGCGGCCCGGATGACACCCACGACCTCGACGCGCTGGCCGCCGCCGTCGACGACGGCACGCGCGTGGTCTTCGTGTGCAACCCGAACAACCCCACCGGGACGGCGGTGCGCCGTCCGGAGCTCGAGCGGTTCCTGGACGCCGTCCCCGCCGACACCCTCGTCGTCCTCGACGAGGCCTACCGCGAGTTCGTCACCGACCCCGACGTCCCCGACGGGCTCGAGCTGATGCGCGGGCGGCCCAACGTCGCGGTGCTGCGCACCTTCTCCAAGGCCTGGGGGCTGGCCGGCCTCCGGGTCGGCTACCTCCTCGCGGAGGACCCGGCCGTCGCCGAGGCGGTGCGCAAGACGCACGTGCCGTTCAGCGTCTCCACCCTCGCCCAGGCCGCCGCGGTGGCCGCGCTGG
>DASQNB010000176.1:0-3520 GCA_035645175.1 Geodermatophilus sp. | reverse complement strand
CCTGGGTCGAGCGGCCGTGGGTGACCCGGGTCGTGGAGTTCGTGCCCGCGGCGCTGCTCGCCGCGCTGGTCGCCGTGCAGGCGGCCACCACCGGCCCGGAGCTGGTGGTCGACGGGCGGCTGGCCGGGCTGGCGGTCGCTGCGCTGACGCTGGCGCTGCGCGCGCCGTTCATCGTCGTCCTGCTTCTGGCCGGGGCGACCGGCGCGCTGGTGCACGTCCTCGCCGGCTGAAAGAGGCCCCCCCTGCCCCCCGCCACTCGCAGGCTCGCGGCGGGACCCTGCAGGGGGGCCCAGCCGTTCGGCAGGCAGCGGACGATCTCGCAGCCCTGCCCGATGGGCTCGGCGTACCGGCGCCACTGCCCGCGAGGCCGCTGATCCACGGTGTGGTCGATGCCCGGCTCGGCGGGGGTGTTCGGGCCGATGACGGCGCGGCAGACCGCAGCACGACCAGACCGTGCCGCCGCACCAGCGCCTCGAACGGCTCCGCCGTACGTCAGAACAGCCGGTCCGCGCGCTGCTCCAGGTCGAGCAGGAAGCGCTGACGAGGTAGCCCTCCGCCGAACCCGACCAGCCTGCCGTCGGCGCCGATCACTCGGTGGCAGGGCACCACGACCGCGATCGGATTCCTCCCGTTCGCCGCGCCGACGGCCTGGGCGCCGCCCGGCTCGCCGACAGCCTTGGCGACGTACCCGTAGGAGCGGGTCTCGCCGTACGGGATGCGGGTCAGCTGGTCCCACACGGCCAGCTCGAAGGGGCTGCCGACGGGTCGCAAGGGCAGGTGGAAGACGGTCCGTTCGCCGGCGAAGTACTCGGCGAGCTGGCGCGCGACGTCCTCGAACCCCGCGTCGGACCGCGCACCGAGCTCGTCCGCCTCGAGCGCGCCCGGAGGCGACATCGCCAGCCGCACGAGCGCGCCGCCCTCGTCCCGGACGACGGTCAGCGGGCCGATCGGCGACGGCACCACGGTGTGCGTCCTGCTCATCGTCAACGTCCCCATGCCCGGTGGACGACTGATCGGCGCCGGACGTGAGGTCCTCCTCGGGTGGAGACCGTAGAGCGGGGGACCGACAGCACTCGGCCGCGCGCCGACCGGGACTCCTCGTCGACGACGGTGCCGGTGGGCGAGAGCCCGACGTCGCGGGCGACACCGCGGACGCCGCGTGGTCCGGGTGCCCGTGGGCGGGGCTGATGGTCGCCGCGCTCCCGCTGGCGCTGCGGGCGCCGTTCATCGTCGTCCTCCTGCTGGCGGGGGCGACCGGCGCGCTGGTGCACGTCCTCGCCGGCTGACCCGGCGCGGCGGGCCACCCGGCCGGCCGGCGCCGCGCACGATGCCCGGGTGCAGCCCACCCGCGAACGCGTGCCCGCCCCGGTCCTGCCGGCGTGCGCGGGCCTCGGCCTGGTCGCGGGTGCGCTCGCCAAGGCCGCCGACGAGTCGGGGTCGGGGTGGGCCGCCGACCTCGGCAGCTTCCCGGCCGTCTGGGTGCTCGCCGTCGCGCTGCTCGGCCGCGCCGCTCCGACGGTGCGCGCCGCGGCGGCCCGCTCGGCGGTCTTCTTCACGGCGATGAGCGTCGCGTACTACGCGTGGGCGGCGCTGGTCCTCGGCTTCGGCTGGAACCGGCTGCTGGTCGCCTGGCTGCTGCTCTCGGTCACCGCGGTGCCGGCCGTGGCGGCGGCCGTGCAGTGGGCGACGCGGCGGCCCGGTCCGCTGCCCGGCGCCCTGCTGGCCGGGGCTGCGGGCATCGTGCTGGCCGGGGGAGCGGTCCTCGCGGACGCCAGGGCCCACCCCGTGCAGGCGGTCGCCGACGTCGTCGTCGCCGCGGTGCTGGTCACCGTCCTGCCCCGGCACGTCCGCACCCGGCTGTGGGCGCCGGCCCTGCTCCTGCCCGCGACCTGGCTGGCCGGCCGGGGCCTGGCCGTCCTGGCCGCGCTGCTCGGCTGACCGGCACCCGGTCAGTCGCCGTCGGGGAAGCGGCGGCCGGAGGCGTCCTCCTGGGCCAGTCGGCGCAGCGCCAGCAGGACGGGCTCCAGCAGCACGGTGTTGACCACCACGAAGCGGACGGCGTCGGCCACCGAGCCGGTCGGCACCTCGGCCACGTCCTGCTCCCCGATCCGGCCGGCGGCCTCGGCGTAGCGGTCCAGCAGCGCCTCGGGAGGGGGGGAGCCGGCCGCGTGCAGCGCCTCCAGGGCGCCGGCGAGCGCGAGCAGGGCGGGGGAGTCCGGGGCCACCCGCCATCCCCGGCGTCGCACGAGGGCCCGGGCCGGGTCGAGGTCGGCCGGGACGGCGGCGCCCATCTCGGGCAGCGCCCGGTGGGCCGCACCCAGGGCCTGGTGCACCGAGGTCGCCGGGGCGTCGACCGCGGCCAGCACGGCGCGCGCCCGGGCGACCGAGAGGCCGCCCGGGCCGAGGAGGGCACGGACCAGCCGGAGCCGTTCGACGTGCTCCTCGCCGTACCGCGCGCGGGTCGCACCGGTCAGCTCGCCGGGCGGGAGCAGTCCCTCGCGCAGGTAGTACTTCACGGTCGCGACCGGCACGCCGGCCCGGCGGGCCAGTTCGGAGATCTGCACGCCACCCACCTTGACTTTGGATAGTGCTGGTGTCCAATATTGGGCACTTGCACTATCCAATCAGGAGGACGCCATGGCACGCATCGCCCGGGGACGATGGACCCACACCCACGAGGGGGACCTGACCGTCTTCCTGATCGGCATGCGCATCAACAAGCCGTGGCGGCCGGACGCCTGGCTCCCCGTCTTCCTCGCCATGCCGCGGATGCTGCGCGAGCTGGCGGCCGACCCCGCGTCCGGCTTCCTGGGGCACCGGCTGACGCTGGGGGCCGGTGGCCCGCTGGTGGTGCAGTACTGGCGCCGTCCCGAAGACCTCTACCGCTACGCCACCGACACCGGTGCCGGGCACCGGCCCGCGTGGACCGCGTTCAACCGGCGGGCCCGCCGGGTCCCGGGTGCGGTCGGCATCTGGCACGAGACCTACCAGGTCGCCCGGGCCGAGAGCGTCTACGTCGACCTGCCGGTGCAGGGCCTCGCCGCCGCCACGGAGGCCCGCCAGGTCACCAGCCGGCTGGACCGCGCCGCGGCGCGCCTGGCCGCCTGAGCGGCCCCCTTCCGGCCCCTGTCGGCCCCGTCCAGAGGCTCGCCGCGAGCCTGCGAGCGGTGAGGAGGACGGGGTCCTCTTACGAGGATGGGGAGGACGGGGTCCTCCCACGAGGGGTGGGGGGCAGAGGGGTCCTTCCTCAGCTCGCCGCCTCGCGGGCGGCGGACTCCCGCTTCTTCCGGGCCTTCCGCTCCCGCCGCTCGGTGTCCTCGGGGCTCTCCTCGGTCAGCCGGTTGAGCTCGCTGCGGATGAAGTCGCGGGTCGCCAGCTCGCCGACGGCCACGCGGAGGGAGGCCAGCTCGCGGGCCAGGTACTCGGTGTCGGCGCGGGTCGAGGCCGCCCGGGCCCGGTCCTCCTCGGCCTGCACGCGGTCGCGGTCGGTCTGCCGGTTCTGCGCCAGCAGGATCAGCGG
>DASQNB010000175.1:0-10854 GCA_035645175.1 Geodermatophilus sp. | reverse complement strand
CGCTGCGGTGGGGGACAGCTCCCCGGCCGCGCGTGGTGGGGGGAGCGCCGGCGGAGCCGCGGCGCGGACGGCGGCCCGCCCCGCCGGCTCCCCGGCCCGGACCAGCCTGGTCGCCGCGATCGCCACCGCCGCCGGCGCCGTGGCGCCGTCGGGGTCTGGCCGGGCCGCGGCGGCGACGAGCGAGGACACCCCCCAGGCCTCCCCTCCCGCGCCGAGCCCCTCCCGGGGGGCTGCCGACGATGCCGGGACCCCCGCCGGCCCCGCCGCCGCCTCGCAGGCCCCCGGCTCGTCCGGGCCGGGGACGTCGGCGGTGCCGCCGCCACCGGCCGGGCGGCCGTCCGCCGGCCGGGAGCCCACCGCGGAGCCGACGCCCACGGACCCGCAGCCGGTCGACCCGACGCCCGCGCAGCCGACGCCTCCGGACCCGGAGCCCGTGAGGCCGGCGCCCGTGAAGCCGACTCCGGTGGACCCGACGCCCACGGCGCCGACGCCCACGGACCCGGAGCCCACGGACCCGGAGCCCACGGAGACGCCGGTGGACCCGACACCGGCCGAGCCGACGCCGCCCGCGGTCGAGCAGCCGACCCCCGTGCAGACCCCCGCCGAGCCGGCCGGCGACCCCGGCACGGCCGCCACCACGGGGTCGGTGTGAGCGCCGTGGCCGCGTGGGGCCCGGAGCTGGTGCGCGAGCTGACCGCCCCCTCCGGCCGGGCACCCGCCGTCGTGACCGTGCAGGGCCCCGGCGGGACCGGGAAGTCGCTGCTGCTGGGCGAGCTGGCCACGGCGCACGAGCGGTCCGGGCTGGCCGTGCTCGACGCCGTCCCGGAGGACCCGGCCGCCCTGCCCGGGCCCGTTGCCCTCCTCGTCGACGACGCCCACCGGCTCCCCGAGGACGACGTGGTCCGGCTGGGCGTGCTGCTGCGGTCCCCGGCCGCCCGGGTGGTGCTGGCGCTGCGCCCGTGGCCGCGGCCGGCCCCGCTGCACGCGCTGCTGGCCGAGGTCGGCCCCGCCCGGCACAGCGTCGTCCTCCGGCACGCCGACCGGGCCCAGCTGCGCGGCTGGTCCCGCCAGTTGCTGGGTGAGGGGCTGGCCCCCGCGCTCGCCGACGCCGTCCTCGCCCAGACCGGCGGGCTCCCCGCGTACGCCGTCCCCCTGCTGCGGGCGCTGGACCGGCGGGGCGGCGGCCCGGGCGGCGTCCCCGCGCAGTCGGCCCGCCTGGTGGTGCCGGAGGAGGTCACCGACCGGGTGCGGGCCGACCTCGCCGCCGTCGACGAGCAGACCCGCGCGCTGCTGCACGCCCTCGCCGCCGGGGCGCCGCTGGACGACGAGGTGCTGGGCGAGGTGCTCGGCGTGCCGCCGGACCGGGCGGTCGACCTGCTCGAGGCCGGCCGGGCCACCGGGCTGCTCCTGGACACCGGCGAGGTGGTGCCCCTCGCCGCCCGCGCGCTGCTGGCGGCCACCCCGCCCGACGTCACCCGCCGCGCCCGCCGCCAGGTGCTGGCGCTGCTGGTCGAGCGCGGCGACGAGCCGGTCGAGCTGGCCCGGCGGCTGGCCGCCGAGCGGGTCCGGGACCGGCACGCGGCCCGGCTGCTGGAGCGGCACGGCGAGGCGGCGCTGACCGACGACCCCGCGCTGGCCGCCCAGCTGCTCGGGGAGGCGGCACGCAGCGGCGCACCGGTGGCGTCGCTGGCCGGGCGGCGTGCGCAGGCCGCGGCCCTGGCGGGGGACCTCGACGCCGCACTGCAGTGGGCCGACACCGCGCTGACCGACGAGACCGCCCCCGACCGGGCCCGTGCCGCCGGGGTGGCCGCTGCGGTGCTGGCCCAGCGGGGACTGCTCTCCCGCGCCGCGGGGCTGTGCCGGCTGGCCGGCGCCGAGCGCGCGGGGTCGGCGGCGCTGGCGCTGCTGGCGACCGGCGAGCCCGAGGAGGCGGACGCGGCCCTGGTCGCGGCGCGCACCGCCGGGGGGCTGCCCACGGTGCTGTCGGTGAGCGAGGAGCTCACCGCGCAGGGCGTGCTCCAGTCACTGCGCACCGGGGACGACGCCGCCGCCGACATCTCCGCCGCCCTCTCCACGCTGACCCGCGCGGCCGCGCTGCTGGAGCCGGTGGGCCGCACCGCGCTGCTGGTCGACTCCCCCGCCGCACTCGCTGCGCTGGTCGCGCTGCACAGCGGGGAGCTCGGGGTGGCCGAGTCGGTGCTGCAGCGGGCGGTGGACGCCGACCTCGGCGGCCCGCCGTGCCGTCGGCGGCACCGGCTGCTGCTGGCGTGGATCGCGATGCTGGCCGGCCGGGTGTCCTCCGCGCGGGAGCACGTGGACCGGGCGCGGGAGGGCGCCGGCCCGCTGGAGCCGCGCGACGACGTCGTCCTGCAGGCCCTGGAGGTGGGGCTGGCCCGGCGCAGCAGCGACCTGCCGGCGCTGGTGCAGGCGTGGGTGCGGGCGCGGGAGGCGGTGGTCCGGTACCCGGTGGACCTGTTCACCCTGCTGCCGCTGGGCGAGCTGGTGGTGGCCGCGGCGCGGCTGCGGGACGGCGAGCGGCTGCGCCCGCACCTGGACGGGGCGCAGGCGCTGCTGGCGCGGCTGGGCGGCCCGCAGCTGTGGGCGACGTCGCTGCACTGGAGCGGCGCGCAGGCGGCGATCCTGGCCGACGACCCCGACGGGCTGCGGCCGCACGCGGCGGCGCTGGTGGCGGCGGCGCGGACCAGCCCCTACGCGGCCACGCTGGCGCGGGCCGGGCACACCTGGCTGCGCGTGCTGTCGGGGGACGTCGACACCGACGGCGTGGTCGCCGTGGCCGAGCAGCTCACCGCGGTGGGGCTGGGCTGGGACGGGTCGCGGCTGGCCGGGCAGGCGGCGGCGCGGGCGACCGACCCACGGGCCCGCTCGATGCTGCTGGGCTGCGCCCGGTCACTCGCCGACGGCGCCGGGTGCGAGACCGCCCCGGCGGTGCCGGTGCCGCGGCCGGCCGGTGAGGGGACGTCGCCGGTGGCCACGGGCGCGCTCAGCGACCGGGAGCGCGAGGTGGCCCGGCTGGTCGTGGCCGGGCAGACCTACCGCGAGATCGGCGGGCGGCTCTACATCTCCGCGAAGACCGTGGAGCACCACGTGTCCCGGATGCGCCAGCGGCTGGGCGCGGGCACGCGGTCGGACCTGCTGGCCCGGCTGCGCGCCGAGCTCGCGGAGTAGGAGGACCCCTCCTCCCCACCCCTCGCACGCTCGGGGCGGTGCCCGGGAGGGGGCCGGGCGCCTCAGCGGGAGAGGACGACGCAGGCCGGGCAGACGTCGCGGGCCGTCGTCGGCCAGGACTGCTCGACGTCGACACGGGCCAGCGAGCCGCAGACGGTGAGCTCGCAGGCGCCGTCGACCTCGGCGGTCGGGCGGTGCAGCTCGACGGCGTGCCAGAGGGCGGCCGTCGGGCCGTGGGCGCGGCTGCGGGCGGCGACGGTGGAGGCGAGGGTGGAGGCGCTCATGCCCCCAGGTGTCGGCAGGACGGCGTCTCGGGGACACGGCCGGCGCCGCGGGTCTCACCCTCAGTGGGGAGACGGGACACCCGGCGGCGGGTCCGTCGGGTCCGGAGGAGGATGCGGTCATGGAGCTGACCAAGTTCGGCCACGCCTGCGTCGTCCTCAGCGAGGGGGACCGGCGACTGGTCATCGACCCCGGTGCCCTCTCCGACGCGGCGGCCCTGGAGGGGGCCGGTGCCGTCCTGGTGACCCACGAGCACTTCGACCACTTCGCGCCGGACGTCCTGCGCCGGGCGATGGACGCCGATCCCGCCCTGGAGGTGTGGACCAACGGATCGGTGGCCGGTCAGCTCGACGGCGTCGGGTCGCGGGTGCACGTGGTCGGCGACGGGGACGCGGTCACCATCGCCGGGTTCGACGTCACCGTGCACGGGGAGCTGCACGCGGTGATCCACCCGGACCTCCCGCGGATCCCCAACGTCGGGTTCCTGGTCGACGGCGTCGTCTTCCACCCCGGGGACGCGCTGACGGTGCCCGCCGAGCCGGTGGCCACGCTGCTGCTGCCGGTGCACGCGCCCTGGTCGAAGACGTCCGAGGTGATCGACTACGTGCGGGCCGTGGACGCCGACCAGGCGTACGCGATCCACGACGGGCTGCTCAACGACACCGGGCTGGGCGTCGTGGCCACGATGCTGGGCGAGGGCGGCCCGGGCACGCCCACTCCCTACAGCCGGCTGACCCCGGGGGACTCGGTCGAGCTCTGAGCCCCCCGGGGCCGCAGGTCAGCGGCGGACGGCGCGGTTGTTGCGACCCGCCACGCCCTCGGCGACGCCGATCAGCAGGACGGCGGCGATCAGGGCGAAGACGAACCCCCAGAAGTTCAGCTCGGTGATGGAGCCGACGTTCAGCCAGTCGGCGATGAGGCCGCCGATGATCGCGCCGACGACGCCGAGCAACAGGGTCGCGAGGATGCTCATCCGCTGCTTGCCCGGCTTGATCAGACGGGCCAGCGCACCGATGATCAAGCCGACCACGATGAGTCCGAGGATCTGGAACACGTGCCCTCCTAGTGTCCGGGAGTGGGCGCCACCCCCGCGGGCTGGCCGGTCCCGGGGACCCCGCCGCGCTGCGGAGCCCCCGGTCTCAGGTCAGCGGCGGACGGCCCGACTGTTGCGGCCGGTGAGCGTGGATGCCGCCACGACGAGCACCGCCGCGAGGATGATGGAGATGATCCACCTCATCCAGTCGATGCCGGGAGTAGCAGCTACCCCCAGCGCGCCACTCACGTAGTAACCGATGAGCACTCCGCCGATGCCGCACAGCACGGTGAGCCAGAGGGGTGTGTTGTCCCGCGCACCGGGGGCGACGAACTTCCCCAGCAGGCCGATGATGAGACCCGCGATGATCAGACCGATGATCTCCATAGCACTTCTCTCCTCGAACTCGACCGGCGTGCGCGGTCCCAACACAGTGTCGGGTGCGCCGCCGATGCAGGACAGTTCTGTACCCGCAAGATCACACAAACACACCCGTCGGCGGCAGGGTCGCAGGTCACACCGCCGGCAACTGCTCCACGTGGGCGGGCAGCCGGTCCAGCTCGCCGTCCACCGTGCGCTGCACCATCTCCCGCACGCCGCCGCGCATCAGCCGCTGGGTGACCCGCTGCACCAGGCGGCCGTCGGAGTGCGCCTCGTGACCGACGGTGATGGTCACCCGGGTGGCACCGGGCCCGGCGTCGGCCAGCTCGATCGTCGTCGTCCACGTCTCGGGGGTCAGCCGCAGCCGGGTGGTGACCCGCTCCTGCGGCACCCACTCGACGATCTCGCCCTGCGGTGCGCCGGCGGGTGGCTGCACGCCGTCGTCCAGGCGGCCGGGCACGCAGACGAACCGGGTCCCGCGGCGCGGCGGGCCCGCGCCGTCGACGACGTAGGAGACGTCGCAGACGGCGCAGTACGACGCGAGGACCGCGAGCGCCTCCCACACCCGGCGCCGCTCGTGGGGCACCTCGCGGCTGCCGCTGGCGGTGACCGGCTGGGGCATGGGACCTCCGGGGACGACGGGGCGCGGCCCCGCCGACGGTAGTCCGCGCTGGCCCCCCTTCAGGGGCCCGCGCCGAGCGTGGGAGGCGTGGGGGGAAGGGTGGTCCTCTCTCAGCGGCCGCTGACCGAGACCTCGAACTCGACCTGGCTGACGTCGGGCCGCAACCGGGAGAAGCTGTGCACGAGGGGCTGTCCGGCGCTGTCCCGGACCGTCGTGCGCACCACGAGCAGCGGCGAGCTGGCGACCACCTGCAGCAGGTCGGCCTCGTCCGGCCCGGCGGTCGCGACGTCGACGACGATCCGCGCGGTGGCCAGGTCGGCCGAGTACTCGCGCCGGAGGAAGTCGTAGAGCGAGCCCTCACTGAGGTCCACCTCGGCGGCCCGCGGGTACGTGGCGGCGGGCAGGAAGCTGTGCGCCACGTGGTTCGGGGCACCGTCGACGCTGCGCAGCCGGACCAGCTCGACGACGTCGGTCGCGGGCTCGAGGCCCAGCTCGGCGGCGACCGGCGGCTGGACCGGGACGATCCGCTGGGTGAGCACCGTGGTGCCCACCTGTGCGCCCTGCTCGGTCATCACCGAGCTCCACCCGGCGATGCGGTGCACGAAGCTCTCGCGGTACTCGTGGCGGATCGCCGGCCGGGTCACGTAGGTGCCCCGGCCCTGCTCGCGCACGAGGTGTCCGTCGGCCACCAGCCCGTCGACCGCGCGGCGCAGCGTGATCCGGCTGACCCCGTACTCCTCGCACAGCACCGGCTCGGGCGGGAGCAGCGTGTGCTCGGGCAGCGCGGACACCCGCCGGCGCAGGTTCTCGCGGACCGAGAGGTACTTCGGTCCCGTCACGGCGCTGGTCACGGGTCAAAGGTACTGCGGATGTAGACGTCTGGTCGTCTACAGACGTCTCGCTCACCCGGCCGTGTCGTGTCCCCGGCCCGCCGGCCGCCCGGCGCGTGGACGGCCTCCGGACACCGGGCCGCCGTGCGCGTGTCTCGGCCACCACAGATGATGTGGTCTCGTCTCGGCGTCCTCACCCGCTCCTTGGCACGAGTGGCCGAGCGTCGGAGGCCGCCGCGGACCAGAGGGGGGACCGACCGTGGCCCAGGACCACCGCGCTCGTCAGTACGCGGCCACGCACCAGCGGATCCACGAGGCCGCGATGCGACTCTTCGGGGAGCGGGGCTACGAGGAGGTGTCGATCGCGCAGATCGCCGCCGCGGCGGGTGTCTCGGTGCCGACCTTCTACGCCCACTTCACCGGCAAGGACGAGCTGATCATGGCGCTGCCGCAGCGGGAGGAGGTCGCCGCCCTGCTCGCCTCGGTGCCGTCCGACCTCCCGCTCGGCGAGCGGATGGACGGGGTGATCCTCGGCTTCATCCGCGGGCTCCAGGGGAGTCGCCGATCGGACGGCCTGGCGCGCTGGCGGCTGATCGCCGAGACGCCCGGTCTGCGCTACCGGGCGGCGGAGTTCGAGCGGGCGACGGCCCAGATGTTCCTCGACGCGCTGGGCGTCGAGGACACCGACGCCCACACCGTCGCCCGCGTCGTCGTCACCGCCCACATGTCGGCGTACACGCAGGCGCTGCTGCGCTGGGCGGAGTCCGGCGGCGAGGAGAGCCTGGAGGACCTCGCCACGGAGGTCCTCGCCGCGTTGCGGGAGCTGTGAGGATCAGGGCGCGCGCAACTCGACGACGGCGACCTCCGGCCGGGCACCGATCCGCATCGGCGGCCCCCAGAAGCCCGCGCCGGTGGTGACGTAGAGCTGGGTGTCCCCGACCCGGGTCAGTCCCTGCACGACCGGCTGGTCCAGCAGCACCGCGTAGTCGAAGGGCCACAGCTGACCGCCGTGGGTGTGCCCGGACAGCTGCAACCCCACCCCCGCGGCCGCTGCCTGCTGCACCTGCACCGGCTGGTGGGCCATGAGCACCAGGGGGACGGCGTCGTCGCGGCCGTCGAGCGCGGTGTCGAGGTCCGCGCCGTGGCCGGGGATACCGGAGCTGATCGCCGTCCGGTCGTCGATGCCGGCCAGGTCGACGTACGCGCCGCCGCGCCGGATCGGCACCCGCTCGTTGCGCAGCACCTCGACGCCGAGGGTCGGCAGGTGGCGCAGCCACGCGGTGGTGTCGACGAAGTACTCGTGGTTGCCGGTGACGAAGTAGACGCCCTGCTCGCTGACCAGGTCGGCCAGCGGGGCGACCTCCTCGCGCAGCTCGGCGAGCTCGCCGTCCACCAGGTCGCCGACGATCGCCACGACGTCGGGCCGCTGCTCGTTGACGAGCTCGACCAGCCGCTCGAAGCGCCGCGTGCTCGACATCGCCGACAGGTGGCCGTCGGAGAAGGTGACGATCCGCAGGCCGTCCAGGGCCGGGGCCAACCCGGGGAGGGTGACCGGCACCCGGCGGACGACGGGGGCGCTGTTGGCGAAGTAGGCGCCGGTGCCCGCGGTGCCCAGCGCGACGGCCCCGGCCGTGACGGCGAGCCCGCGGGCCAGCAGGCGCCGGCGGGAGGGATCGGGGACGGTGTCGTCCAGGACCGCGGTGGCGCCCCTGATGACGTCGTCGTCCTCCCGGACGACACCGCGGCCAGGCGCCGTCCCGACCTCCGTCGGGCCGCTGCCCGGGGCCCGGTCCGGGACCCTCCGGGCCCCGCGACCGGGCCACCTCCGCAGGAGCAGCCTGAGTGGCTCCAGGGCCAGCAGGGTCAGGAACAGGTAGAAGACGACGCCCAGCCAGCTGAAGCCGACCCACTGCACCACCGTGCTGAGCGCGGAGTCCTGCCGGCGCAGCAGGACCGCGCCCACCGGCAGCAGCGCGAGCACCACCATGACCAGGGTCAGCAGCCGCCGCGTGCGGCCCGGCCGGGTGGTGCTGCGGACCAGCCGCCACCACACGTAGCCGTTGAGCAGGACCACGGCCAGCAGGACGACGGTGCCGAAACCCAGCACACCGATGATCGACAGGTCCGGCTCCTCGTTGTCGCGGGAAGGACGGGCGGCCCCGTCCAGGGCACCGCCCCGAGCTCGCGAGGGGTGGGGAGGACGGGGTCCTTCTTCAGCCCAGCGAGGCGACGACCTTGACGGCGCGGCGCAGACCCGGCTCCAGTGTCCAGAACCCGTCCTCGGCCGCCGACGCCCGGGCCTCCTCGAGCGCGTGCAGCCGCCCGTAGGTCCAGGCGTTCTCCCCCGCGGCGAACGCGGCCCGGCCCACCCGGACGGCGACGTCCCGGGTGACGACGGTGTCCTGCGCGGCGCCCAGCAGGTCCTGCACCTCCTTGGTGCAGGCGACCAGCGCGGCGGCCGGGTCGCCGAACTCCGTCCCTGCGACCTCGGCGGTGTAGCGCACCCGCTTGGTGGCCTTGCGCACCTCGTGCAGCAGGTGGTGCCGCTCGGCGCCCTCGGCCTCGCGCGCGGCCTCGACGACCCGGCGAAGCCGCTTCCCGGTGTGGCCGACGGCGGCGGCCAGCTGGGCGGGTGCCGGTGCGGCGGCCAGCTCGGTGGCCGGCGGGTCGGCCAGCAGCGCGTCGAGGGCGTCGAGCAGCCGCAGGTAGCGCCGGTCGGTGAGGGTGCGGGTGACCCGGCGGGCGCCGGCCTCGTGGTCCTTGACCTCGGTCTGCTGCAGTCGGGCGGCGACCGGCCCGAGGACGAGCTCGATCGGCTGGGCGGCGACCAGCTCGCGCAGGTGGGACAGCGCGACCTCGGCGTCCCGGGCGCCGGAGAGCTGCGCGCCCACCCACTGCAGCTCCACCCGCAGCGGGTCGGTGTGCTCGCGCGCCAGCACCGGGCGGAACGCGGCGAGGATGCTGCGCAGCCGGCGGCAGGCCACCCGCAGGTCGTGCACGCCCTCGGGCTGCTCGGTGCGCACCGCCAGGTCGGCGTCCCGCAGCGCCTGCAGCTGGCCGGCCACCGCCGCGAGGACGACCTCCCCCGCGGTGCGGACCGTCGCCTGCGCCTTCTTCTTGGCGGCCTTCCTGGACTTCTTCCCGGCCTTCCCGGCCTTCCCGCCGTTCCCGCCGTCCTCGGCCCGCTCCGGCTCGGGGGCGGCGGCCGGGGCGGGCAGCCGCCCGTCCAGCACCCGGCGGAGCTTCGAGGGGACGGCGGAGGGCCGGGCGCCGGCCGCGGCCAGCCGCTCGGCGACCGCCTCGAGCAGCGCCTCGTCGCCGTCGACCAGCTCGACCTCGACCTCCCGCCAGCTGGTGACGGTGGCCGGCTCGCCGGGGTCGGTCGCCAGGGCGGTGCCCACGACGGAGTCGTCGGCGACCTCGGCCAGCACCCGCCCGCCCTCGTCGAGCAGCGGGTGCACCACCCGGCGGGTGGCGATGGTCGCGACCGGCCCGGCCGCCGCGGTGCCCAGCAGGCCGAGCACCGGAGCGACGACCACACGCGGGGCAGTGCGGGCGGCGCGGCCCGCCGGCTGGTGCAGCTCCCGCCGGGCGCCGTTCGCCCCGGGCAGCTTCACGTGCCAGCCGGCGTCGGTGCCGCCGGTGCGCCGCCGCAGCGTCACCCGCGAGCGCAGCAGCCGCAGGTCCGGGGTGTCGTAGTAGGTGGCCTCGAGCGACTGCTCCTCCGGCCGGCCGACCGCTGCGATGCCTCCGGCGCCGGTCAGGTCCGGGAGGGAGAAGGTGTCGTCGGCCTCGTACTTGCGCTCGACCTCGACGTGCTCGGTGGTCACGGTCCCACGGTAGGCAGGTCGGCCCAGGTCAGCATGCCGGCGGAGCGCGCCATGTTCGGGCGGTGCCCCGGGTGGGCACGGTGATCCGGACGGGTCCGTGGGGACCCGGTGGACGAGGGGAGCCGACCCGGTGTTGAGCGAACGAGAGTTGTCGGCGGCGATCGGCAGCCCGGCCTACGGCCCGGACGGCGAGAAGATCGGCACGGTCGAGCACTTCTTCACCGACGACCGCACCGGTGCCCCCACCTGGGTGGCGGTCTCCACCGGGCTGTTCGGCACCCGGCACAGCGTCGTCCCGGCGACCGACGCCACCTTCGCCGACGGCAGCGTGCGGCTGCCGGTGACCAAGGACGCCGTCCGCACCGCGCCGTCGGTGTCCGACCAGCACCTCGCCCCCGAGGACGAGGCGCTGCTGCGCCAGCACTACCGCCTGGACGCCGCGGGCATGCCGCAGAGCCCGGACGACGTGACGACCCACGACCTGTCCCGGCTGCCGCCCGACGCGGAGGCGTCGTCCCAGCACCAGGACACGCTGGACACCGACCGGGCCGCGACGCGCGGGGAGACCGTGCCGGTCGCCGCCGTCCCCCCGCCGCCTGCCGAGGGCGCGATGACCCGCAGCGAGGAGCAGCTGCGGGTGACCCTCCAGCGCTACGCGGCCAAGCGGGTGCGGGTCGTGAAGTACGTGGT
>DASQNB010000174.1:0-11545 GCA_035645175.1 Geodermatophilus sp. | reverse complement strand
GCGTTCATGTTCGGGAAGTCGTCGAGCGCCCGGACCAGCGCGTAGCCGATCAGGTGGGTGAACGAGACCTTCCCGCCGCGGGAGCGGGCCAGGTGGTTGTTGACGACGATGCGGTTGTCGGCCAGCAGCTTGGCCGGCACCGCGCGCACGCTGGTCGCCGTCGGCACGGTCAGCGAGGCGTTCATGTTCTTGACGACGCTGGCCGCCGCGCCGCGCAGCGGGACGCGCTTCGGGCCGTCACCGGTGGGCGTGTCGGCCTTGGCGGCCGGCTTGGCGGCCGGCTTCGCCGTGGGCTCGACCTCCGGAGCGGACTTCGCCGCGGGCGCGGCCTTGGCGGCCGGCTGCTGCTGGACGGCCCGGTCGGAGGCGCGGGCCACGACGGTGTCCTCGGTGCGCTCCTCGACGCGGGTGGCCCTCGAGGGGGCGCCGGCGCCGGCGCTGGGCTGCTGGTCGGGTGCCTGCTGCCGGTCGGCGGAGGGCCGCGTCGGCTGCGCCGGAGCCGGTGCGGACGGGGCGGGTGCGGCCGCCTCGGGCTCGGCGGCCGGTGTCTCCCGGTCGTCGCTCGCGGCCACCGGACTGCCCGGCCGGTAGTCGGCGAAGAAGTCGTGCCACGCCTGGTCCACGCTGGAGGGATCGGCGAGGTACTGCTGGTACATCTCCTCGACCAGCCACTCGTTGGTGCCGAATCCCGCCACGGCTGAGGAGTTGGAGGTGGGGGACGGCCGGGATGAGTTCACGCTTGACACGGGGTCGAGTGCCTTCTTCGTCGTCGGTGCACGTCTCTGGACCGGGGATGGAGTCTACGCCCGCACCTGCTGGCGGATCGGGTGTGAAACGGCCCCGTCCCGGTGGCCCTTCTGCAGGGGTCCGCCGCGAGCTTGCGAGTGGCGGGGGCAGGAGGGTCCTTCTGCCGAGCTCGCGAGGGGTGGGGGAAGGGTGGTCCTTTCTCAGTCCGTGGCGCCACGGGCCACGAGGAGATCGGCCAGGGCGTCGTGCGCGGTGGCCTGACCTGCGTCCTCCCGGCGGCTGCGGGCCGCGGCCACCCGGCTGATGTCCAGGGCACTGGCCCCGTCGGCGGTGGTGGCGTTGACGTCGGCTCCCGCGTCCAGCAGCTCGCGGACCACCTCGGGCGCGTCGCCGCCCCCACCGGCGGAGACGGCGGCGTGCAGCGGGGAGCGGCCGGTGTCGGGGTCCCGGCGGTTGACGTCGGCGCCGACGGCCAGCAGCAGCCGGACCAGCTCGGGGTGGGTGCGGGCCGCCGCTGCGTGCAGCGCCCCGCCGTCTGCGTCGGCGCCCCGGTCCAGCAGCGCCCGTGCGGTGCCGGCCGCGCCACCGGCCGCGGCGAGGGTCAGCAGGTCCACCCCGGTCACCGGGTCGGTCAGCGCGGCACCACCGTCCAGCTCGGCGTCCAGCCGCTCGACGTCGTCGAGGTAGGCGGCGCTCGCGGCGTCCACCGGGGCACCCAGCTCGCGCAGCACCGGGACCAGGTCGGGCGTGGACTCCAGCGCGGTGTGCAGCGGGTCCCGGCCGTGCTCGGTCCGGGCGGAGAGGTCGGCGCCGGCCTCGACCAGCAGTCGCACGACCTCGGCGTGCCCCTCGGCGACCGCCAGGTGCAGCGGCGTCCAGCCGCCCTGGCCGTCGCGTTCCACCGTGGCCGACAGCAGCCGCGGGGAGTCCTGGACGGCGGCGCGGACGGCCTCGACGTCGCCGTCGGCGACCAGCCGGCCCAGCCGCGGGGCGGTCATGCGCGTGCTCATGGGGATCCCTCCCGGTCGGGAAGACCGTGCTCCGTGCGGTCAGGCTCTGACATCGGTGGGACTCGGAGCCGGCCCCGTCCAGGGGGCCGCCCCGAGCGTGCGGGGGGTGGGGAGGACAGGGTCCTTCTTCAGAGGACGTCGCGGCGGACGGCGAGCAGGGTGCCCAGCAAGGCTGCCAGCAGACCGTAGCCGAGCAGCAACAGACCGCCCTGCCAGCGTTCGAGGAGGTCCGGTCCCTGGAAGGTCGCCGTCAGCGCCTCGAGCGCACCGCCGGGCAGCCACTTGTAGGCGTCGGCGATCGCGCTGATCTGCCGGACGATCGACTCGACCACGAACAGGTACACGAGCGCGCCGACGATCGCGCCCACCTGGTTGCGCACCAGCGCTCCGAGGCCGACGCCGATGACGGTGTAGACGACCAGCGCCAGGCCGCTGCTGGCGAGGACCTGCAGGTTGTCGCCGGTCAGTGACGGCACCGCACCCCGCGCCCCGGCGGCCACCGCGACCACGCCGTAGTTGACGGCCAGCACGACGAGCGCGAAGGGCACCGCGGCCAGCGCGTAGGCCACCAGCTTGGCGACGACGACCCGGCCGCGCCGGGGCGTGGTGAGGAACGTCGGCGTGGCCGTGCGGTGCCGGTACTCCTGGGTCATCCCGATGATGCCGAGGATGAGGAACAGCACGGTGACGTTGGCGCCGATGGCCAGCACGAGCTGCTCGTACTGCGCCGTGCCGACGGCGGGGAGCCCGCCGCCCTGGGGACCGCCCTGGGTGTTGCCGGCGAACGAGGTGAAGAGCACCACGAACCCGGCCACCAGCACACAGGCGCCCAGCAGCAGCCCGATCCAGACACGGGTGGTGAAGAGCTTGGTCCACTCGGCGCGGACGAGCGCGGTCACCGTCGGCTCCCCTCGGGTGCGGCGAACTGCTCCTGGCCGGCGGTGAGCCGGAAGTACAGCTCCTCCAGGCCGCTGGTCTCCGCACGCAACTCGTGCAGCTCGAGACCGGCGCGGAAGGCGTGCGCGCCCACGGCGGCCGGCGTCGTGTCGGCCACGGTGACCCGGCCGTCGCCGTCGGGGGTGACCGACAACCCGGCCACGGTGAGGACCTCGGCCAGCCGGTCGGCGTCGGGGCTGCGCGCCAGCACCGATCCGCTGCCCTGCGCGCCGGAGCGCAGTTCGGCGACCGAGCCCTCGCGGACCAGCCGCCCGGCGCCCACGATGACCACGCGGTCGGCGGTCTGCTCCATCTCGGCCAGCAGGTGGCTGGAGACCAGCACGGTGCGTCCCTCGTCGTGTGCGAGGTGGCGCAGGAAGCCGCGCAGCCACTGGATGCCCTCGGGGTCCAGTCCGTTGGCCGGCTCGTCGAGCACCAGCACCGCCGGGTCGCCGAGCAGAGCGGTGGCCAGCGCCAGCCGCTGGCGCATGCCCAGTGAGTACCCGCCCGCACGGCGCCGGCCGGCGTCGGCGAGACCGACCTGGGCGAGCACCTCGTCGGCGCGGGAGGGCGGCAGGCTCGCTGCCCGGCAGTAGACCCGCAGGTGGTTGCGCCCGGACCGTGCGGGGTGGAACGCCGTCTCCAGCACCGCGCCGACGGTGCGTACCGGCGCCGGGAGCGCGGCGTACGGGGCGCCACCGAAGGTCGCCGTCCCCGCGTCGGGCCGTTCCAGGCCCAGCGCCATGCGCAGCGTCGTGGTCTTGCCGGCGCCGTTGGGGCCGAGGAAGCCGGTGATGGAGCCGGGCTCGACGGTGAAGCTGAGGCCGTCGACGGCGCGGACGGCGCCGAAGCTCTTCGTGAGGCCACGGACCTCGACCCGCACGGGGCCTCGATCGGGGCGGGTGCCGGGGTGGATGGCGGTCTCCTCGTCGTCGGCCGGGCGGCGTGTCCATCCAAGCGCACCGGGTGTCCCGCACGGCACCCCCGCGCCCGCACCGTGCGTGTCGGGTACCCCGGGATGGCGTGACCCCGGGCACACTGCTGACCGGCGCCTTCGGTAGGTTGCCCGGTCGGGCGGGGGAGCCGGCCTCCCGGGCGCCCGGAGCAGCGCCGTCCGAGGCGGCCAGGAGCGCCAGCGAGGAGGGGCCGTGAGCGCCTACCGCACGGTGGTCGTCGGGACCGACGGGTCGGAGTCCTCGCTGCTCGCCGTCCGCCGCGCCGGGGCCCTCGCCGGGGCCTGCGGCGCCCGGCTGCTGATCGTCTGCGCCTACCTCCCGCCCCGGGCCGACGAGCGCGAGGCCCGCCGCGCTCAGGAGCAGCTCGGCGAGGACGCCGTCCAGGTCGTCGGCCCGGCGCCGGCGGAGGACACCGTGCGCGCCGCGGCCGAGGCGGCCGTGGCCGCCGGCGCGGGGGAGGTCGACCAGGTCGCCGTCGTCGGCTCGCCGGTCGAGACGCTGATCGACGTCGTCACCCGCGCGCAGGCCGACCTGCTGGTGGTCGGCAACCGCGGGCTCAACAGCCTCCGGGGCCGGCTGATGGGGTCGGTCCCCGCGGACGTGACGCGCCGCTCGGCGGTCGACGTCCTCGTCGTGCACACCACGGGCTGACGACGCTGCCGGACTCTCCTCGGGACCCCGACGCCGTGCCCGACGCCCACGACGCCCGCGAGGCGCTGCTGCGCCTGCTCCTCGACGGACCGCGCTGCTACACCCGCCTGCAGGTCGCCGCGATGGCCGAGATGCCCCCCGAGCGCACCCAGCGGCTGTGGCGGGCGCTGGGCTTCCCCGACGTCGCCGACGGCGACCCGGTCTTCACCGACGCCGACGTCCGGGCGCTGGCCCTGCTCTCGGCCCTCATCGACTCCGGTTTCGTCGAGCCGGGGACGGAGGCCTCCATCGCCCGCGCGATGGGGCAGTCGCTGTCCCGGCTGGCCGACTGGCAGACCGACCTGCTGGCCGACGCCCTCATGCGCAGCGGCGTCGGCACCGACGGGCAGGCCGACCCGGCGGAGGAGGCGGTGGCCGCGGCCCGCAGCCTGTTCCCGCTGCTGCGGGAGGTGCAGGACTACGTGTGGCGCCGGCACCTGGCCGCCAACGCCGACCGGCTGCTCGCCCCCGCGGCCAGCGCCGACCGGCGGGAGCTCGGCGTGGGCTTCGCCGACCTGGTCGGCTACACCAGCCGCAGCCGCGGCATGGGCGGCCGGGAGCTCGGCGCCATGGTGGAGGACTTCGAGAGCACCGCCAGCGAGGTCATCGCCCGCCACCACGGCCGGGTGGTCAAGACGGTGGGCGACGGCATCCTCTACACCGCCGTCTCCGCGATCGACGCCGTCGAGATCGGGCTCGGGCTGCCCGAGGCCTGGCACGCCGAGGACCGCCCGCCGCTGCGGGTCGGCGCGGCCTACGGCACGGTGCTCACCCATCTCGGCGACGTGTACTCGCCGGTGGTGAACCTGGCCAGCCGGCTGACCTCGCTCGGCCGGCCGGGCACGCTGCTGGTCGACCGCGAGCTGGCCCGCCGGCTGCGCGGGCTGCCCCGCTACCGGGTGCGGCCGCTGCGCCGGGTGTCGGTGCGCGGCTACGACCAGCTGCAGCCCTGGCTGGTGCAGCGCCGTCCGGACGGGAGGGCCGACCTCGCGCTGGAGAGCATGCTCGACGAGATGGCCGACGACGTCCTCGAGGAGGAGGCCGAGGAGGACTGAACAAGTACCCCCTGCCCCCGCCACTCGCGAGCTCGCGGCGGGACCCTGCAGGGGGCCGGGACGAACCCGTTCGCGCCGGCCCGGTCGGCTTGGCACCCTGGTGCCTCGTGAGTGCCACGCTCGTCGCCCGCGGCCTGGCCGCCGGTCACGGTGCCCGCGTCCTGTTCTCCGACCTCGACCTGGTCGTCGCCCCCGGCGACGTCGTCGGACTGGTCGGGGTCAACGGCGCGGGCAAGTCCACCCTGCTCCGCACGCTGGCCGGTGAGCTGCCCGCCGAGTCGGGCAGCGTGACGGTCAGCCCGCCGACGGCGACCCTCGGGTACCTGCCGCAGGAGCACGAGCGCCGGCCCGGGGAGACGGTGCGCCAGGCCCTGGCCCGCCGGACCGGGGTCGCCGCCGCGCAGGCCGCCCTGGACGCCGCGACCGAGGCGCTGACCGCCGGCGCGGACGGCGCCGACGACGCCTACGGCGAGGCGCTGGAGCGCTGGCTGGCCCTCGGCGGGGCCGACCTCGACGAGCGCGCGGAGCAGGTCGTGGCCGAAGTGGCCCCCGGGGTCGCGCTCGACGCCCCGACGACCGGCCTGTCCGGCGGCCAGGCCGCGCGGGTCGGGCTGGCCGGGCTGCTGCTCTCGCGCTACGACGTCCTCCTCCTCGACGAGCCCACCAACGACCTGGACCTGGCCGGCCTGGAGCAGCTGGAGCGCTTCGTGACCGGCGCGCGCAGCGGCATCGTCGTCGTCAGCCACGACCGGGAGTTCCTCGCCCGCACGGTCACGCGCGTGGTCGAGCTGGACCTCGCCCAGCAGCTGGTGCGGGTGCACGACGGCGGCTACGAGGCGTACCTGGCCGAGCGCGAGGTGGCCCGGCGACACGCGCGCGAGGAGTACGAGGAGTACGCCGAGACGAAGGCCGAGCTGGAGGCGCGGGCCCGCATGCAGCGCAACTGGCTGGCCAAGGGCGTGCGGGACGCGGTGAAGAAGCAGAAGGACCCGGACAAGTTCATCAAGGCCCACAACCGGGCGACGGCGGAGAAGCAGGGGGCCAAGGCCAAGCAGACCGAGCGGCGGATCGAGCGGCTGGAGGTGGTCGAGGAGCCGCGCAAGGAGTGGGAGCTGCGGATGGAGATCGCCGCCGCCCCGCGCGCCGGGGCGGTCGTCGCCACCCTGTCCGGCGCGGTCGTGCGCCGCGGCGGCTTCACCCTCGGCCCGGTCGACCTGCAGGTGGACTGGGGCGACCGGGTCGTGATCACCGGCCCCAACGGCAGCGGCAAGTCCACGCTGCTGGCCGCACTGCTGGGCCGGGTGCCGCTCGACGAGGGCCGCGGCGGTCTCGGCCCGTCGGTGCGGATCGGTGAGATCGACCAGGCTCGCGGGGCGTTCCTGGGCTCGGAGCCGCTGCTGGAGGCCTTCGCTGCGGAGGTGCCCGACCGGCCGACCGCAGAGGTGCGCACCCTGCTGGCCAAGTTCGGGCTGACCGCCGAGCACGTGCTGCGCCCGGCCGACACGCTCTCGCCGGGGGAGCGGACCCGGGCCGGGCTGGCGCTGCTGCAGGCCCGGGGGGTCAACGTGCTCGTCCTCGACGAGCCGACCAACCACCTGGACCTGCCGGCCATCGAGCAGCTCGAGCAGGCGCTGGCGGGCTACCGCGGGACGCTGCTGCTGGTCACCCACGACCGGCGGATGCTGACCGCGGTCGACACCCCCCGCCGGCTCACCGTCCAGGCCGGCCGGGTCACCGAGTAGAAGGACCTCGCTGCCCCCCGCCCCTCGCAGTAGAAGGACCCCGTCCTCCTCACCGTTCGCAGGCTCGCGGCGAGCCTCTGGACGGGGCCGGCCCGGAGGCTCAGCCCGAGCTTGCGAGGGTTGAGAGGGGCGAGGCCCTTCTACCTGCAGCGAGGCCGTCCGGCTCCGGGCGGGTTCCCGGCGCGTCGCCGAGGACGGCGGCGACCGCGTACTCGGCCGTCGTCGCCAGCTCCTGCGGCGTCGCGCCGGCCGAGGAGAGCGCCGGCAGCAGGTGCACCTCGACGACGGTGCCGGGGGAGGCGGCCAGCCAGCGCATCGCCGCGACCGTCGAGTGGCCGGCCGACGCCGGGGACGCCGGACCGCGCCAGCGGACGGCGACCGGGCACACCGCGGCACCGGCGTCCACCGCGGCGGCGAGCAGGGCGGGGGAGAACCGGCCCAGCCCGGCGGCGTCCGGCCGGTCGGCCTCGGGGCGGGCGATGACCGGCGTCCCGGCCCGGAGCGCGGCGGCCACCCGCGCGGGCTCGGCCGGCAGGGCCGACACCGGCACGCCGGCGAGCCGGTCGGGACCGCCGGCCACCGCGGCCCCGGGGACGGCGGTGAGCAGCGCCAGCGGGTCCAGCGCGGTGACGGTGTCGCACACCAGCAGCACCCCGGTGCCGGTGCGCGGCCAGGCGGACGCGGGGGCGCGGACCTCGACACGCACGCCCAGGCCGGTGAGCAGCCGGGCGGCGCCGCAGACGGTCCGGCGGCGACGGCCCCCCACCGGCGGACGGAGCCGTCCGGCGGCGACGGTGGCACCGACGCGGAGCCAGGTCGGGGTGGGACGGGGCGCGGCGGTGGGTGCGGTCACGGTGCCTCCCGGGACGCTCGGCGGACCCGGGCCGGACCCGCTCACCGGGAGCGTGGCGGGCGCAGGTGTCCGGCGGGTGACGCTCAGGGGGCGGCGACGGGGCGGTCCCGGGACGGCCGCGCGGCGCTCCGGCGGGTCAGGGCCAGGGTGAGCGCGGCCCCGGCGGCCAACGCGGCCAGCAGCGCCGGGTAGGGGACCAGCAGCGACAGGCCGGCCAGCGCCACCGGGGCGGCGAAGCCGAGGTAGGTCAGCGCGTAGTACACCGCGGTCAGCCCGGCCAGCTCCCGCGGCGGAGCGGTCCGCTGCGTCTGCACCAGCCCGGCGACCAGGCACAGCCCGTAGGCGCCGCCCAGCAGCAGCGCGGCGACCACCACCGCGAGCGGGGTGGCCAGCGCCGCGGCGCCGGCGGCGGCGAGCAGGCCGAGGACGGCGGCGGTGAGCCCGGCGGCGACGGCCCGGCCGGGGTCGGCGGCGGCCAGCCGGCGGGCCAGGGGCTGCACCGCGACCCCGGTGCCCAGGGTGAGGCCCGCGACCAGCGCGCTGAACGCGACCGTCCAGCCCGGCGTCGCGTCGCGCACCAGCCCGGGCAGGACGGCGATCGCGACGGTGGCCACCCCGAACACCCAGGGCGCGACGGGGGCGACCTGCCGACGGAATCGCGGGTCGGCCGCCGAGCGCACCCGCATCCGCGACCACAGCGACCCCGTCTCCGGCCCGGCGTCGGCCACCGTCTCCGGCGCGCGCCACAGCGGCACCAGGACGGCGAGGGCGACGACGAGGTGCGGCAGGTAGGCGCTCACCAGCGGCGCGGGCGCCCACTGGGCGACCAGCCCGGCGACGACCGGGCCGAGGCCGAAGCCCGCGGTCAGTGCCATCGCGGCCCGCCGGGCGCCGGCGCCGTCCGGGGCCGTGGGGCCCCACGGGGGACCGGAGAGCTCCTTGACCCAGGCGGTGCCGGCGGCGAACGCGGCACCGCTGGCCAGCCCGGCGAGGAAGCGGCCGGCGTAGAGGGCGGGCAGCCCCTGTAGCAGCAGCACGCCGGTGGCCACCAGCGACACGAGCAGCGCGACCCGCAGCACCGGCGCCCGGCCGTGCCGGTCGGAGACCGGGCCGGTCACCAGCAGGGCGGGGACCAGGCCGAGGGCGTAGACGCCGACCAGCGCGTCGACGGTGGCCACCGACAGCCCGCTGCGCTCGCGGTAGGCCACCAGCAGGCTGACGAACTGGTTGGCCCCCCAGCCGATGGCGAACAGGGTGGCGGCCACCGGCACCCACGCGCCCGGGCGACTCCCCGCCGGGGTCAGGAGGGGGCCTCGAGCGCCTCGGTGATCCCGACCGCGCTCATGCCGGCCCAGGTCTCGCCGACGTGGTGGGCCAGCACCATGAGGTCGCGCAACTGCCCGTCCCGGTCGCGGATGTGGCCCACCAGCAACGCCTCGCCGGTGAACCCCAACCCGGTGAACAGGGCCAGCGCCGCGGCCTGGTCGGCGACGACCTCGACGACCAGCTTGGTCAGCCCGGCCTGCAGGGCCTGCACCATGGCGTGCCGGGCCAGCTCCCGGCCCAGCCCGGAGCCGCGGCCGGCCGGCGCGACCACCAGCCGCACCTCGCCGACGTGGTCCGACCAGCCGGGCAACCGGAGGACGGCGACGTACCCCAGCACCCGGTCGCCGTCGTCCACCGCGACCCAGCGGTCCACGCCGGGCGAGCCGGCCGCCCAGCCGCGGACGACCTCGGCGTCGGCGACGTCCTCGCGGATGAACGTGCGGTCGCCCTCGGGCAGCTCGGCGAAGAAGCGCAGCAGCGCGTCGCAGCGCGCCTCGGTGAGCGGGACGACGTCGGCCACTCAGGCCTCCCCGGCACCGGTCAGCGGCTCGCTGCGCCGCCGGAGGAAGTCGATGATCGTGGGCACCGTCGTCCGGGCCGCCGTCCGCCCGACCACCAGGCCCATGTGCCCGGCCGCGAGCCGCAGCTCGTGCTTGTCGGGAGAGCCGACCAGGTCGATCAGCGGCGCGGTCGCGTCCGGCGGGACGATGTGGTCGCGGTCGGCCCGCACGGTCAGGAACGGCACCCGGACGTCGGACAGGTGCACGCGGTCACCGGCCACCGTCAGCCGGTCGGTGACCATGCCGTTGTCGCGCACCAGCATCCGCACCGTCTCCTCCGCGGCGGCCCCGGGGAAGGGCACGTGGTCGTCGGCCCAGCCGGTCATGGCCTGGTAGCCGGCGACGTACTCGTCGTTCCACAGCCGCTCCCACAGCGTGACGTAGCGGGTCACCTCCGAGGTGGGGGTCAGCGCCCGGAAGCCCTGGACGACGACCCGCGGCGGCACGTTGCCGTCGGCGTCGAGCACGTCGGCCACGTCCAGCCCGCCCACGCGGAACAGGTCGGCCAGCGGGCCCATGTGGCGGAAGTCCACCGGGGTGGCCAGCACGGTGAGGCTGCGGATCGGCGCGTCGGGGTGGTGCGCGGCGTGGAGGAGCGCGAGGTCGCCGCCGAAGCAGTAGCCGAAGAGGGTGACCTCGTCGGCCCCCGAGATCTCCAGGACCCGCCGCACGCCGGCCGGGATGTAGTCGTCGACGTAGTCCTCGAGGGTGTTGGCGGCGTCCCGCTCGTCCGGCTCGCCCCAGTCCAGCAGGTAGACGTCGAAGCCGGCCTCCAGCAGCTGCTCGACGAAGCTGTTGCCCGGGGTCAGGTCGAGGATGTAGCTGCGGCTGACCAGGCTGAACACGACGAGCAGCGGCGGGGAGTACCGCACCTGGTCGCTGCGGTAGTGCCACAGCTGGGTCCGGCCCCGCTGCCAGACGACGTCCTTGGGGGTCTGCCCGACGTTCGGCCGGTCGACGCCGCTGACCAGCTTGAGGCCGTTACGGGCGCGCAGGGCGTTGCGTTCGACGTCGCGCCGGACGCGGTCGAGGACCGTCTGCGGGTTGGGCACTGACGGCATCTGTCTCCTCCGGGGCGGTGCGTGGGCGCTCGGACTCCAGCTGCCGGGTCTCCCGCTGCCGGTTCTCCAGTTGCAGGGTCAGCCGGCGGACCTCGCGGTCGAGGGCGCCGACCTGCGCCCGCAGCCGGCTGACGTCGGTCCCGGCCGGCAGGTCGATCAGGTGCCAGAAGCGGGTCGTGGCCCCGCGCGCGGTGTCGCGGGTGAGGGTGACCGCCCGGCGCGCCAGGGCGGCGCCCACGGCGAAGGTCTCGGTGCGGACGAACTCCTCGGCGTGCGGGGTCACCCGCCGCTCGACGGCGTCGAAGGCCTGCCGCCACAGCGGCGGGCTGGGGTCTGCCACGGTTCCTCCCTGGACTGGGCCGGACGATGACCGGGTGCAGGCGCGCCCGCCTGCGTCAGCTGGACAGCTCGGCGGGGACCTCGACAGCGCGGCGCAGGATCTTGCCGGTGGGCCCCTTGGGCAGGGACTCGACCAGCCAGACGTGCCGCGGGTACTTGTAGGCGGCCACCCGCTCCTTCACCCAGGCCTGCAGCTCCGCCGGGTCGGCCTGCGTTCCGGGCTTGAGCGCCACGGCGGCGACGACCTCCTCGCCGAGGTCGGGGTGGGGG
>DASQNB010000173.1:0-1863 GCA_035645175.1 Geodermatophilus sp. | reverse complement strand
TTCGGGCCGCAGGTGAAGGCGCTGGCCGGCCGCTACCTGTCCCAGATGATCGACGAGATCTCCGCGCTGCCGCACCCGGACGGCGGCACCGGCTCGCTGCTGGACAGCGTCGAGCTGATCGTGCCGCACCAGGCGAACAAGACGATGGTGATCCAGCTGGCCGAGCGCGCCGGGCTGACCCCCGACCAGCTCTACTTCAACATCGAGCGGGTCGGCAACACCTCGTCGGCGAGCATCCCGCTGGCCATCCACGACGCGGTGCGCGACGGCGTGATCACCGGGCCGGTGCGGGTCTTCGCGCCGGGCTTCGGTGCGGGCGCCGTGGCCGGTTACGCGGTGATGCGGGTGGACCCGGCCGTGGTGGCGGTGGGCCCCGCGCCGGAGCACGCGGCGGGGGCCGCACCGGCGGCGCAGGAGCCGAACGGGTCCAACCAGGGCTCTGACGAGGTGCGGGAGGCGTTCGGCTGAGCACCCGCACGGTCCGCGGCGCGGACGGGACGCGGCTGCGCGCCTGGTGCAACGACGGCGGCGGGACCCCGGTCCTGCTGTGCAACGGGCTCGGCGCGCCGCCCGCGGCCTGGCCGCGGATCACCGGGCGGGACAGCGGTTTCCGGGTGGTCACCTGGTCCCAGCGCGGCCTGGGCGGCTCGGACCGGCCGGCCGACCCCGCCCGGGTGCGCGTCGAGGACCACGCGGACGACGCCCGCGCGGTCCTCGACGCCTTCGAGCTGACCTCGGCGACGGTCGTCGGCTGGTCGCTGGGGGTCAACGTGGCCTTCGAGCTGGCCCTCGAGGAGCCGGCCCGCGTCCGCGCCGTGCTCGCCGTCGCCGGGGTCCCGGGCGGCAGCTTCTCGTCGCTGTTCGCGCCCTACGGCGTCCCGCGGCGGTTGCGGCCGCCCGTGGGACGGCTGAGCAGCTGGCTGCTGCCGGTGGTGGGCCCGGTGATGCCGGTGCTCGTGGCGAGCCTGCCGCCGTGGCACGAGCTGTTGTCGCTGCCGGCGGTGCTCGGTCCGGCACGGGAGGCGACCCACCCGGCCGCGCTGTACCAGGTGCTGCAGGAGTTCGCGAAGCACGACTGGCGCTGGTACCGGCACCTCGCGCTCGCCGTCGCCGAGCACGCGCCGCTGGACGTCGCGCCGGTGCGCTGCCCGGTCACCTTCGTGGCCGGCCGGCACGACACCCTGGTCGACCTCGCCGACGTCCGGGCCGCGGCGCGCACGGTGCGCGACGCCCGGGTGCGGGTGCTCGCGGGCACCCACTTCGTGCCGCTGCAGTACCCCGAGGTGATGGTCGAGGAGCTGTCCCGGCTCACCGGGTCCCGGAGCTGACCGGCTGGGTCACCCGGGGCCGCGGGCACGGTGCCGCAGCCACGACCCGCGTGACCGGGGGAGGAACGGCGGCACCGCGGCGCCGCCCAGCTCGGCGGTCACCGCCGCGGCGAACGCGGTGCAGGGGCGTGGCGGTCCGCCGGCCGCTCGGGGAGCCACCCGCGCCGGCGCCGCAGCGAGGGTGGCGGCGCGGTGAGGTGGGCGTGGATGACGGCGAACGCCGTGCTGCGGGGGAAGGGCGGGTCCCCGTCAGCAGCAGGACGTTGGCCGGCTTGACGTCGCGGTGGACGACGTCGTGCGCGTGGGCGTGGTCGAGCGCGCCGGCGTCCCGCCGGCCCCACCCCCGCCGGGCCCGCTCCTGACGACCGCACTCCCGACGACATCGAGCACCTCCGGCGCGACCGGCGCACCGGTGGCGACGTACCGGGCGCGGTGGACGGTGCTGGCGCCGCCCCGGCCGATCACGTCGCCGACCGCCAGCCCGGCCGGGCGGCCCCCGTGCAGGGTCCCGCCGCGAGCCTGCGAGGGGCGGGGG
>DASQNB010000172.1:0-2632 GCA_035645175.1 Geodermatophilus sp. | reverse complement strand
CCGACGAGCGCGGCGACCCGCTCCTTCATCTCCCCGGCGGCCTTGTTGGTGAAGGTGATCGCGAGGACCTCGCCGGGCTGCACGCCGCGGGCGCCGAGCAGGTAGGCGATCCGGTGGGCCAGCACCCGGGTCTTGCCCGAGCCGGCGCCGGCGACGATGAGCAGCGGGCTGCCCTCGTGGACGACGGCCTGCCGCTGCGGCCCGTTGAGGCCGGCGAGCATGCGGTCCAGCTCCCGCCCCACCGAGCCGGAGGCGGAACGCTGGAGGGACGCGGTGCCCGGGAGGGCCTGCTGGACGCTGCTCATGACCACACCACTGTAGTTCGGTCGGGGGACACGCCCCCTCACCGCGGACCGCCGTCCCCAGGGGTCCCACTGGCCACCGCCGTCGTCCCTGTGGCAGACTCGCCGACGTGCTCGCCGCCCTCAGCTTTTACTACGGCCACCGGGATCCGGTGTCCGTCACCGCTGGCTGAGCACACGCCGCAACAGACGCCCCGGGCCCGAGGAGCCCGGGGCGTTTCTCGTTCCAGGGGGTCCTCCGGCCCGCAGCCCGCACCAGGAGGACCTGCCGTGACCGCCACGATCGACACCCCGGCCGCGACCGCCGACGAGCGCATCGCGGAGCTGCGCGGGCGGATCGACGCCTGCGACGCCGAGATCATCGAGCTGGTCCAGCGCCGGCTCGCCGTGTCGCAGGAGATCGGCGAGCTGCGCCGCGCCGCGGGCGGCACCCGGCTGTCCCTCTCCCGCGAGCAGCAGGTGCTCGCCCGCTTCCAGGCCGCCCTCGGCCGGGACGGCGCGGCGCTCGGCATGATGCTGCTGCGCCAGGGCCGCGGCCGCCTCTGAAAGAGGACCACCCTTCCCCCCACGCCTCGCTCGCTCGGCGCGGGCCCCTGAAGGGCGGCCGTTCCAGCACGTCACCGGGTGTCACACCGCGGGCCACTGCGTCGTCTGCATGTCGTCTCCCGACCCGACCGGACAGGACGCCGTCATGACCCGCAGCAGCGCCACCGCCCGCATCCCGCTCGACCCTCCCCGCACCCTCCTCACCCGGGCCGTGGACTGGTACTCGCGCCGCACCTACGGCTCGGACCTCGATCCCGCCGCCGCGATGGGCCACCACCCCCGCGTGCTGCTCGCCAGCCTCCGCCACGAGCAGTCCCTCGCCCGGTGGAACCGGCTCGACCCCACGCTCAAGACCCTCGCCGTCATGTCGGCTGCGGTCACGGTCGGCTGCTCGTGGTGCGTCGACTTCGGCTGGTGGATCAGCACCCGGGAGGGCGTGGACCCCGCCAAGCTGCGCGCCGTCCCCGCCTGGCGGGACAGCGACGCGCTCACCGACCTGGAACGGCGGGTGGTCGAGTACGCCGAGGCGATGAGCACCACGCCGATGGGCGTCACCGACGAGATGGTGGCCGGTCTGCGGCGCGAGCTCGACGATGCAGCGCTGGTCGAGCTCACGATGATGGTCGCCGTGGAGAACTCCCGGGCGCGCTTCAACAGCGCCCTGGGCCTCACCGGCCAGGGCTTCCGGGACCGCTGCGACCTGCCGGCGCACGCGTGACCGGTCTCCTGCCGGCCTTCGACGCGCACCGGCGGCTGCTGTTCACCGTCGCCTACCAGATGCTGGGCAGCGTCGCCGACGCCGAGGACACCGTGCAGGACGCGTGGCTGCGCTGGTCGGCGGCCGACCGGTCCGACGTCGGTGACCCGCGCGCGTGGCTGGTGCGGACGACGACCCGGCTGGCGCTGGACCGGCTCACCTCCGCCCGCGCCCGCCGCGAGACCTACGTCGGGCCGTGGCTGCCCGAGCCGCTGCTGACCGCGGCCGACGACACCGTCCGAGACCCCTCCGACGAGGTCGTGCTCGGCGAGCAGGTGTCACTGGCGCTGCTCGTCGTCCTGGAGACGCTGTCCCCCGCGGAACGAGCGGTGTTCGTCCTGCAGGAGGTGTTCGGGCTGCCGGCGGGCGAGGTGGCCGACGTCCTCGGCCGGTCGGAGGCCGCCGTCCGCCAGCTGGCGCACCGGGCCCGGGAGCACGTGGCGGCGCGCCGCCCGAGGTTCGACGCCGACCGGCAGGCCCACCGCGAGGTCACCGAGCGGTTCCTCGCCGCGTGCGTCGGCGGCGACGTCGACGCGCTGCTGGCCGCCCTCGCGCCCGGCGCGGTCCTGGTCAGCGACGGTGGCGGCCGGGCGAGGGCCGCGCTGCGGCCGATCACCGGCGCGGACAAGGTGGCCCGCTTCCTGGCCGCCGTCGCCACCGGAGGCGCGTCCCTGCCGGGACTGCGGATCGGGCTGGCCGAGGTCAACGGCCTGCCCGGGGTGGTGGCCTGGACCGACGCCGGCCCCTACGTCGCGGTGTCGCTGGTGGTGGCCGACGGGCTGGTGCAGCAGGTCCTCGTCGTGCTCAACCCGGACAAGCTCTCCGGCCTGCGGAGGTGAGGTGACGGAACGGCCACCCTCCAGAGCCCCGCTGGCCCCGTCCCGAGGGCTCGCCGCGAGCCTGCGAGCGGTGAGGAGGACGGGGTCCTTTGACGAGGCGTGGGGGGCAGGAGAGTCCTTCACCTAGGCTCCGACGGGTGACCGCGCCCCTCCCCCGCAAGCCCGCCGAGCACGTCGAGCGCGCGCTG
>DASQNB010000171.1:0-4109 GCA_035645175.1 Geodermatophilus sp. | reverse complement strand
CGGGCGAGGTCCGAGAGCACCTCTCCCGCGGTCCGCCGTTCCCGACGGGCCCGCTCACGGACGGCGACGAGGACGTCGTCGTCGATGCTCAGGGTGGTGCGCACGCACCTGATGCTAGTGCATCACCCGACGGATCCGGGTCCTGCTCTGACGCCGAGGGCGGCGGCCTGCTGCAGGGTCCCGCCACGGCCCGTCCCGGGCCCCGGCCCTCTGCCCCCCGCCGCGAGCGGCGGGGGGCAGAGGGTCCTCTCTCAGAGGACGAAGCCGAGCAGCAGGTGACCGTTCAGGCCGATGATCAGCGCCGCGACCACCGCGCCGGCGACCGTGGTGACCCGCCGGTTCACCCAGCCGGCCATGAGGTCGCGCCGGCTGGTCAGCCACAGCAGCGGCACCAGTGCGAACGGGATGCCGAAGGACAGCACCACCTGCGACCAGACCAACGCGGTCGTGGGGTCACCGCCCAGCACCAGCACCAGCAGCGCGGGGGCCAGGGTGATCAGCCGGCGGGTGAGCACCGGGATGTGCCGGCGCAGGAAGCCGGCCATGACGACCTGGCCGGCGTGCGTGCCGACCGAGGAGGAGGCGAACCCCGACGCCAGCAGCGCCAGCGCGAAGGCCAGCGCGGCCCCGGCCCCCAGCTGCTCGCCGAGCCCGGCGTGCACGCCCTCCAGCGAGCTCGCGTCGTCCCCACCGGTGAACAGCTGCGCGGCGATGACCAGCATCGAGGCGTTGACCAGCCCGGCCAGCCCCATGGCCAGCAGGACGTCGAGCCGCTGGGCGCGCAGCAGCCGGCGGCGTCCCTCGTGCGTGCGCCCGGCGGTGACCACGTCGCCGTAACGCCCGGGCGTGAGCGCGGAGTGCACGTAGATGACGTGCGGCATGACCGTCGCACCGAGGATGCCGGCGGCCAGCACCAGGCTGTCGGGGCCGGCGAAGGTGGGCACCAGGCCGCCGGCCAGCCCGCCCATGTCGACACCGGAGCCGACCAGCGTGTAGCCGAAGCCCAGCCCGATGACCAGCAGCAGCCCGGTGATGACCCGCTCGAAAGGCCGGTGGCCGCGGGACTGCGCGGCCAGCAGGACGAACGCGACGACGGCGGTGATCAGCCCGCCGATCGGCAACGGGACGCCGAAGAGCAGGTTGAGCGCGACCGCGCCGCCGACGATCTCGGCCAGGTCGGTGGCGATGGCGACCGCCTCGGCCTGCACCCACAGCCCCCAGGTGACCGGCCGGGGCAGCTGCTCGCGGCAGTTGGTGGCCAGGTCGCGGCCGGTGGCCAGGCCCAGCTTCGCGGTCAGCGACTGGATGAGCATCGCCATGAGGTTGGCCGCGACGATCACCCACAGCAGCGTGTAGCCGAAGGCCGCGCCGCCGGAGAAGTTGGTGGCGAAGTTGCCCGGGTCCACGTAGGCGACCGCGGCGACGAAGGCCGGGCCGAGCAGCGGCCAGATGCGCCGCCGGCCGGTGGGCTGCGGCGGCCGTCTCGGCGTGCCGACCAGCGTGGTCGGCAGGACGGCGGCCTCGGTCTTCGACAGGTACACGGCGGCCTCGCAGCGGGGGAGCGGGTGGGTGGTCGCTCCTGTGCTGCCCGCCGCCGGTGTCACACCCGGGCCAGGCCGTGGCCCCCGCGGGCCGAAGTGAGCCTCACCTACGCCGGGCGGTGGCCACGAGCTCGTCGATCCGGTGGGCGTGCGCGCCGCGCCAGTAGAGCCGCCCGCACGCCGGGCAGCGGGAGAACTCGTCGTACGTGCGGCGGGTGCCCGGCGGCAGCAGGTCGGCGACCTCGGCCTTCGGCACCGGTTCGAGGCGGGCGCCGCAGGCGGTGCAGCGGGTCAGCGGGGCCAGCTCGGGGCGGTACCGGTCGAGGACGTCGGCCAGCTGGTCGTCCGGGCGGCTCCCGCGCACCAGCGCGCCCCGTACGCCCCGCCGCATGAGCAGCCCGCGGTCCTGGGTGAGCAGGACGCGCTCCTCCGCGGCGGCCCGCGCCGCCAGGTCGGCGTCCTCGGCGTCGTTGGACCAGGCGGCGTCCAGGCCGAGCAGCCGCAGCCGGCGGGCCAGCGCCCCGAGACCGACGTCCAGCAGGAACCCGCCGGACGGGACCGGCTGCGGCCGGGGGACGGCGGCGACCTCGACCAGGGCGCCCGCGCGGGGCCGCGCCGCGGCCCGCGTCGGGACGCCGTCCAGCCACAGCGCGCCGACCTCGGTCAGCGGCACGCCCGCCGCCCGGACGACGTGCCCGACCGTGGCGTCCGCGTCGAAGCCGAGCCGGCGTTCCCGGGCGGGCCGGTCGCGCGGGCGCAACAGGAAGGCCAGCTCGGCCGGCACCCGGACGGTGACGGTCGCGTCGTCCACGGTCGCGCCCTACCCGATCGCCGTCCCCAGATACTTGAATACTCAAGCAGATCGGCGCACACTGGACGACGTCGTCCACATCGTCAGGAGCCCGCCGTGCCCGTCCAGCGCCTCAACCACGCCGTCCTCTACGTCCGTGACGTGGCCCGCAGCCACGCCTTCTACCGCGACGTCCTCGGGTTCCGGGTGAAGACCGAGATCCCCGGCGCCGCGGTGTTCCTGCAGGCCGAGGGGTCGACCAACGACCACGACCTGGGCCTGTTCCAGGTCGGCGCCGCGGCCGGTGCCTCCGAGGCCGGCCGTTGCACCGTCGGCCTCTACCACCTGGCCTGGGAGGTCGACACGCTCGCCGAGCTGGCCCGCGTCCGCGACGCGCTGCAGCGGGCCGGCGCGCTGGTCGGCGCCTCGGACCACGTCACCACCAAGGCCCTCTACGCGCAGGACCCCGACGGCCTGGAGTTCGAGGTCTCCTGGCTGGTCCCGGCCGCGCTGATCACCCCCGAGCTCACCGAGGGCGCGCCGATGACCGCCCCGCTCGACCTGGACCGCGAGATCGCCCGGTACGGGGCGGACACCCGCGGCGGCGTGGGCGTCTCCGTCCCGGCCTGACGACGGCCGGGGACGGGTCGCGCGCCCCGCCGGCACCACGCACCACCGCCGGGTTCTGCCGAGCGCGGGTCCGGGAGGATCCCTGCCCGTGGACCCGGTCGAGCTGGGCACCGGCGCGCTGCGCCCGCGGCCCTGGCGGGAGGACGACGTCGCCGCGGTCGTCGCCGCGATGCAGGACCCGGTCATGCAGCTGTGGAACGGTCCGCCGGCCGCCACCCGCCCCGACGCCCTGGACGGCGTCCGGCACGACGGGTTCGTCTGGGGCCGTCTGGCCGAGGACCCGCCACCGGCCTGGACCTGACCGGCGATCCGTGGTCGGCGGCGCGGTGACCCGGCGGGCGTTCAGCAGCCGCAGCCGACCGCGGTCAGCGGGTCGACCGCCGGGCGGCGGACGCCCTCCGCCGTCGCCACCGGCAGCCCCTCCCGCGCCCAGTACTCGAAGCCGCCGAGCATCTCCCGCACGCGGTGGCCCAGCAGTGACAGCGCCAGGGCGGCCCGCGTCGCGCCGTTGCAGCCCGGTCCCCAGCAGTAGGTGACGACCGGGACGGACCGGTCCAGCTCGGCCGGCGCCCGTGCCGCGATCTCCCGGCCGGGCAGGTGCACCGCACCCGGCACGTGGCCGGCGTCCCAGGCCTCCCGGCTGCGGGTGTCGACCAGCACGAAGCCCGGCCGCCCCGATTCCAGGGCGGCGGCGACGTCGCTCACGTCGGTCTCGACGGCCAGCCGACGGGCGAAGTGGGCAGCGGCCTCGGCGGGCTCGGTGGACCAGTCGGTGATCATGCTCTCGATGCTGATGACGCCGGCCCCGCGGCACGACGTCCCGGGCTGCCGACGACCGCAGGGATCGCGCCAACCCGTTGACACGGCAGCATCGGACACCTGGGATCGCCGCCTGCGCGGCCGCTGACGGTGACGCCGCCACCACGACCGAGATCCGGACGGCGCTGCTGTCCGAGCTGGAGGAGACCGATGACGCCTGGACACGCCCCGCCCACCACCCCGAGGGCGACGACCCTCGCCGACTTCCCCCGCTACCCGCTGCTGTTCGGGCCCTCGCCCGTGCACCGCCTCGACCGGCTCACCGGGCACCTCGGCGGCGCCGCCGTCTGGGCCAAGCGGGAGGACTGCAACTCCGGCATCGCGTTCGG